>NZ_BAAHAP010000115.1:0-616 GCF_054777495.1 Echinicola sediminis
TCCTTTTGGAAACAGGAAAAAGCACCTGATTAGTTTCGGCATCTTCCTCCAAAGTGAGGTAAATGACCTTGAAGGGATATAAAAAAAAAGAGGAACCTTTATCAAAAAGTTCCTTTATTAACTTTTTAGAATGTAATCGTTCATTCTTTGGAAGCCTATAGTCCATAACGATAAGGCATCTATGAAGAACAAATTACTTCTTAAGAGTTTTCTCTGAAGACACCGTAAGTTTATGTCTGCCCTTAGCTCTTCTTGACTTAACTACCCTTCTTCCGTTAGGTGTTGCCATTCTTTCCCTGAAGCCATGCTTATTTCTTCTTTTTCTACGAGAAGGTTGGAATGTTCTTTTCATGATCGTCTAATTTTCTATCAGCTTACAAAGCCCTTACTCCTGTTATCGGACTGGACACTCCACAAGACTGATTATGTTTTTTAATTTTACTGCTTTCCTTTGATTGCCTTTCCAGTAACCCCTAAAAAGGATTGCAAAGATAGCTACGTTTTTTTTTATTTACAAACCAGTGGATTACTTTTGTTTAAAGCAAAGCACAAATGTAAATGGAATACCTGATATATAGAAACAATCCACTCAATCAATTTATACAATTTCAGCTAA
>NZ_BAAHAP010000115.1:626-14571 GCF_054777495.1 Echinicola sediminis
GCTAAGGTTTGTCTGCGAAAAAGAGGAAGAAGTTTTCTTACAACTCCCTTCATGGAGGCCGGGAAGGTATGAAATTACCAATTACGCCCAGAAGATACGTGCTTTTTCCATTGAACAAGACAACAAACAAATCCCTTGGAAAAAAATGACTAAGGACCTTTGGTATTTCAAAGCAACAAGCGAAGGAACTTTCAATATAAATTATGAATTCCATGCTTCACAAATGGATGCCGGAGGAAGCTGGTCGGATGACCAACAGCTGTACCTGAATTTTATCAACTGCTGTTTTGAGTTAAAAAACCGCGAATCAGAAAAAATATCGGTCAGACTAAAACTACCGGAAGAGTATCAAGTTGCCACCGCCCTTCCTTTGATCTCAAAGCACCATTATCAAGCTGACAATTTCCAACACCTGGTGGACAGTCCTTTAGTAGCCTCCGCCTCCCTCCAACATTACAGCTATCAGATCGAAGACTCGAGCTTCCACCTGTGGTTTCAGGGAGAAATCCACTTTGACACCCCATCACTCCTTGAAAAATTCGCGGCATTCACCAAAAAGCAAATCCAAGCATTCGGCGGATTTCCAGCAAAGGACTATCACTTCATCTACCAACTCCTTCCTTACCGGCACTACCATGGCGTAGAACACCAGTTCTCCACCGTGATCACTTTTGGTCCCGCCAACACCATCGGAAAAAAAGAAAATCTAGATGAACTTTTTGGTGTCAGCTGTCACGAACTTTACCATTTCTGGAATGTCTGCCGTATCCGACCAAAAGAATTACTTCCCTATGACTTTTCGAAAGAAGCCTATATTGACACAGGCATTGTGGCAGAAGGAGTGACCACTTATATGGGAGATCTATATCTTTTAAAATCAGGCTACTTTAGCCTAGAGGACTACCTAGCCAATATGGAAAAACAATTGGTTAGGGAGTTCGAATCCTTTGGATGGCAGAACCAATCCATTAGCCAGTCCAGCTGGGACCTGTGGCTCGATGGATACAAGCCCGGTGTACCAGAAAAAAAAGTCAGCATTTATAACCGTGGCGCCTTGCTTTCCTTCTGCCTGGACCTAATGCTCATTGATTCCGGGAGCTCTTTGGAAGGAGTCATGAAAACCATGTGGGAAGATTACGGAAAACCCTGCAGGGGCTATTCACTGCGTGATTTTCAAAACACGCTTTCCCTCCATTTGAAAAACAAAGAGGTAGTTGAAGTCTTTTTTCAAAAATACATTTACGGTACGGAAGATATTTGGCCAATGCTCAGGGACCAAACCGAAAGCCTAAACATCAAAACAAAGTCCATACCTCACACGGGAATACTTGATGCCAATTGCGGAATAAAAACACTTCCAGATGGCACTGTTTCAAAGGTCCATCCAAAATGTCCCGCCTACCAGCTACTGATGCAGGGGGACAAAATAACTTTTATCAATGGGAAGCCTTTTGAGGACTTCAACGACTTGACCGATCAAACCCTAGATTTAAAAATCGATCGCTTTGGGCGAGGGGTACAAGCCCAAATCCCTTACCACAAAACCATCTATTATCATCAGTACAAACTTATACCCCAGGACAGCAATGATAAGCGCTCCATTTGGATGGGGCAAACCCCACATTAGAAGAGCGGCTATTTACAACTCACTACAATACAGTTCCTATCAGGGCAAATTGGTTTTGACTTTCATTAACCCCATGAAAGTCAATAAAATAATACAATTTATTCGTATATTATAATGAACCAAATACCCAAAATGACATGGAAACTATTTCAAAAATCGAATCTTGGGCAGACACCCACCATCCTCGATGGATTGACTTTATCAGAGTGGCTTTAGGCCTCTTTATACTTTACAAAGGAATCAGGTTCATAGCAGACACTTCTGCTTTGATGGAAATAATGAGCAATAGTGACCTTCAATTCTTTAACCTGGCCTTGGCCCATTATGTAGCCTTTGCCCATTTAGTAGGGGGACTGATGATCGCCTTCGGACTACTGACCCGATTTGCAATAGTTTTCCAAATCCCAATCCTCATTGGAGCAGTCTTTTTTGTGAACATCAATCAAGGTTTTTTATCCGCCTCCAACAACCTAGAATTTGAGGTATCCTTAATCGTACTCGTTCTTTTGATCGTCTTTTTGATTTATGGATCGGGAAAATTCTCCCTCGATCATTGGATGAAAAATCATCCTTACTGGTAAAACTAAAAAAAGCGCCTCAAAGGCGCTTTCTTAGTTTTATCACTTCATTTTCATAAGTCAAATAAGCTTTCCTCCAGCTCCTGATTAAAGCTTATGGACACCACATTTACTTCCATTGGCATGGGCATCATAGGGTTTGACACTACCATTTTACTTGGCATCACCAAACCATCCACCTCCTTATAATCCATAAACCAAACCTCTCCAGAGACATCCGATTTGGTCTTAAGCTTCAAGCCCGAATCCACGCTATAAAACTCTGTTGTTTCTGCACCATTGCTATCCTTCAGCAGCAGCTTATGCGCCTTTTCACCTTCCACCTCCTCTGTGCCACCGTAACTTACAGCATATCCCATCTCATCAAAATACAGCTCCTGAAAGATGTACTTTTGGCTTTTCATCGACCCCACCTGCTCAGCGGTAAGTTCTTGTTCCTGCCCCATACTGACCACTTTCCCAGTGCTACCCTTGATAACCGTTTTGGCAACTACATTCCCATTCATTTCGGTAACATTAACAGTCCGATCATTTTCCTGGTCTGTCACCCCCAAAATCTTCACCGACATCCCCTGGATCTCCGCCTCCATGATCATTTTCATGTTCCGAATTCCCTTGACCGCCTCTTCACCTCCTACCGCTTCAATGTATTTCTCTATGATGGCCTTAGGGCTTACCTCTTGATCAGACGGCTCAAGACTGCTTCTAGAATGACCTACAGCATGTAGATCCCAACCTGCAAATACCAGTATCGCTAGAATTGCGACAAATATCTTTTTCATAATATGTTTATTTAAAATCTGCGTCAGTCAAGGCCGCATTGAACTCCAAACTCTCCACATTGGTATTTAAGGGAACCGGAATCATTGGGGATTTTACTACCCGTTTCATGGCATATTTTACGCCTTCATGTTCCTGGTAATCGGAAAATGTCACCTCTCCGGTTTTCTCATTCTCACTCTTTATCTTCAGTCCTGTATCCACACTGTAATAGTTCACACTTTTGGCTCCCGTTGGATTGGACACCACTACCTTATAAGCATTTTCCCCATCTACCTCTTTCACACCTTCTAGGGTCAAGGTATACATTAATTCCTGATAGTGTGCTTCCGGAACAATAAACATGTTCATTTTAGCCTCTTCATACTGCTCATCATTGAGATTCTGGGTTTGCCCCATAGAAGCAGTGGTTCCCTTTCCATCAGCTAAGGTGGTATTTGAAACCGTATTCCCCATCATCATCACTTTTTGATTAAAGCGGCCTCCAGAATCATCATAGACCATCGCCATTTCAATCACCTGCCCCTGAACCTCGGCTTTCATCAGTATTTTTGCTGTCTCTACTCCCTCTACCGCATCCTTTCCTCCAATAGCATCCAAATACCCCTCTATTACTCTCTCTGCCGTCATATCTGCTTCCGCCATCTCGATTTCTTTGGCAGGATTTCCCATGTTGTCATACAGACTTACTGGACCAAACTGCTCCAACTTATCCTTCATTTCTGAACCATTCCCCACTACAGTGATGTACATATTGTTTGGTCGGATGTACTTCTTGGCAGCGGCATTGATATCCTCTACAGTAAGTGCGCTGAGTCGCTGCAAATAGGTCTTATAAAAATCATCTGGCAAATTGTACCTTTCCATATTGATGGCAAAACTCGCCAGCGTGGAAGGGCTCTCCAATGAACGTCCAAAGCTACCGCTCAAACTGGCTTTAGCTGACTCAAGCTCCTCTTCTGTCACCCCTTCATCTACAATTCTATTGATCTCATAGATCATCTCCACTATGGCAGAATCAGTTACCTCCGTCCTGACAGAGGCACTTGCCGAAAAGCTGGTAACCAACTTATCAGCACCTATTGAAGAGTAAGCCCCATAGGTAAAACCCTTATCCTCTCGCAGGTTCATAAACAATCTCGAAGACGAACCTCCTCCCAAAATATAATTCAATACCCTGGTATCCAGGTAATCTTCGTGGCTGATCTTCATCTCCAAGGGATAGGTAATGTCTATAACCGACTGCACCGCTGTGGACCGGTCAACTAAAGCCACTCTGTTTTCCCCTGGAAGCTCAGGTTTTTCATAAGTTAGGTTGACTACCTCTCCTCTTTTCCAATCAGAAAAATACTGCTTCACCAGCTTCTCCGCTTCCTCCTTATCTATATCCCCTACAATTGCCAAATAGGCTATATTAGGCTTAAAATAGGCACTGTAATAATCTTTAACATCCTCAACTCCGACATTTTGAATAGTCTCCTCTGTACTGGTTTCACCATAAGGATGATCTTTCCCAAAATCCAGGGCTGACGTCAACCTCCCTGAAATGGAATTAGGATCATCTTTCGATGTGGCCAATGCCGTGATGGCCTGCTTCTTCAGCTTATCCAGTTCGCTTTCAGGAAAAACCGGGTGATAAAGCACGTCGGTCATCAATTCCAATATTTTAGACTGGTGCTTCTTCAGGGAAGAAGCATAGATAGAGGTGGAGCCGGCACTTAGCGATGCCCCGATAAAATCCACTTCTTCGTCCAATTCATCTTTGGTTCTATTGGCTGTACCGGCCATGAGCATTTCTCCCACAAATCCAGTCATTCCAGCTTTATCCTTTTCCAATATAGGATCCCTATCGATCACCAAGGAAAAGGCTACCCTTGGAAGTTTATGATTCTCCACTACAAAGACTTTCAGGCCATTTTCCAGCTCAAAAGTTTCTGCATCCTGGAGTTCAATCTTAGGCGCAGGACCCGGCTCGGGATAGTTGCTTCGATCTACTTGCGCCATGCTTACGGAACAAACCGCCATACACAGGATTAAATATATCAGTATCTTTTTCATAACTATGTCTGCTTAGAGGTAAAACTATTCTTGAGGCTGCTCAGATTTCGGCAAATAATAAAGCACCACACGTCCATCCAAAGTCAGGTATTTTTGCGCCACACGCTGCAAATCTTCCCTGCTTACCTGACTGTACTTTTCAGCCTCTTCATTGATATGGTCAGTATCTCCAAAAAAGACATGTGACTGGGAAAGGTTTTGGGCAATACCCGCCAACGTTGCGTTTTTGCTCACCAAATCGTTCTCAATGATATTTTTCAGCTTGGCAAAATCCTTTTCAGAAACCCCTTCTTCCTGTACTTTCTTGATCAACACGTCTATTTCTGCCTCCAGATCATCTGCTTTCACTCCCATGTTGGCAATTCCATACATGATAAAAATCCCTCCGTCTTCCAGATCCAGGGGTATTGCGGCCACGGCCAAAGCCTTTTGCTGCTTGTCCACCAGCTCTTTGGTCATCAAGGAAGAATTGCCACCAGTAAGGTAGGTAGAAAGCATGCTCATCGCATAGGAATCGGGATCATCTTTGGCTGGCAGATTATAGGCCTGGATAACCGCGGGGATCTGTATGTTGTCATAGACAATGTCCCTGGTTTCAGTGGTCTTCTTAGGCTCCGTAATATCCGGCCGGTAAATCTCCCCGTTCCCTTTAGGTATTTCAGCGAAATACTTCTTTACCCACTCTTCAGTTTGCTGATAATCTATATCCCCTGCAATCGTCAGCGTAGCATTGTTAGGCACATAAAAGTCCTTATAAAACTGCATAAACTCATCCAGCGAAGCAGCATTCAAATGGTCCAAAGACCCAATGGGCGCCCACTGATAAGGGTGCTCCACATATGCCCGCTTTAAAGTTTCTGGCAAAATGGTCCCATAGGGCTGATTGTCGTACCGCTGCCGCTTTTCTTCTTTTACGACTTCACGCTGTGTGTCCACTCCAATCTGGTCAATTTTGGCATGCAGCATCCTTTCGCTCTCCATATAAAGCGCCAGCTCAAGCTTGTTGGACGGCAAGGTCTCGTAGTAATAGGTGATGTCATTACTGGTGTAAGCATTGAGCGTTCCACCTTCCGCCTGAATCTTTTTCATGTATTCACCGCGGCCAATATGCTCACTGCCTTCAAAAAGTAGGTGCTCAAAAAAATGTGCAAAACCGGTCCTTTCCGGGTTTTCATTTTTGGACCCTACATGATACAGGACCGAAGTCACTACAATCGGAGTTGTATTATCCTTGTGCATAATCACATGCAAACCATTATCCAAGGAAAACTCCTTGAAGTCGATGTCATTTTGTGCAATGCTTGGAAGGGACACACACCCCGCCATTAGCATCAATAGCGGAAATTTTCTCATAGGTAAATGTGTTGTTTTAAGTCGGATTCTCTATTCTGTGATATCGCCATTCAAATAAACAGAGTAGCTGTTTCTCTTAAGTACTATTAAAAATATTATTATTAAATGTATTTTTTTAAGCTTAAACAAACAAGTTAATCCCAAGATAAATAAGAACCACCCAAAATGCCGGAAAAGGGAAACAATAGCCCAAGGCAGACAAAACACCCTCTTTCTCAACCTCTTCTTTTGGAAGAGCCATTTAAATCAATCAGTTATCTCGCCCTCTTTTAAATCCAGGAAAAAAAATGCTACCTAAATCACAAACAATATTACCCCCACCCTGGGGATCTCCGAAAAAAATATTTTCAAACCGAACGCTACGTGTCTGGACACAAAAAAAAGCTGTCTCTTGGTGAAAGACAGCTTCTTAAAACTATTTTTTAGATTAAAATCTTACGCTTCAGCAGGTATAACGCTTACATAAGATTTACCATCGTGCTTTTTCTTAAATTCCACTTTGCCATCAGCTACAGCAAACAGTGTGTGGTCTTTACCCACTTTCACGTTTAATCCTGCATGATGCTTGGTTCCTCTCTGTCTTACGAGAATGTTACCGGCGATAACAGCTTCGCCACCGAATTTCTTCACGCCAAGACGTTTACTGTGAGATTCTCTACCGTTTTTAGAACTACCGACACCTTTCTTGTGAGCCATAATTTTTAATGTTTAGGACTGTTGCAAAAACAGTCTTACAGAGTAATATTTTCTATGAGTACTTTAGTAAATTCTTGTCTGTGACCGTTTTTCTTTTTGTAACCTTTTCTTCTTTTCTTTTTGAAGACGATTACTTTGTCACCTTTTACATGATCAAGAATTTTTCCTGTCACTTTGGCGCCAGCCAATGTAGGGGCACCTACCGATATTGCACCGTTGTCATCTGCCAACAATACTTCATCGAATTCAACGGAAGCGTCAACATCGCCTTGCAACTTGGGTGCATAGACATATTGATCTTTAGTTACTTTGAACTGCTTTCCTGCTATGTTAACTATTGCGTACATACTAAGAACTTTTATCAAAATTGAGGTGCAAATATAAAGAGGATTTCCTTAAGTAAAAAACTTCACCTATATATTTCATAAAATCCCATCAAAATCCTCAGTGCCTGTGCTTAAAATAAAGTAATAGCCGATCCTCCTTTATATTATTAAATAGAGATCTTTAGAAATTCATACAAAGGTAACACTGCTGTTCACATGACCCACACCACTTTTTACTTCCCCCCCCAGTCATAGAACTTATATGACTCCCCTCGAGACAGCATTAAATATCCCCCCTATCCCTCGCCTTCTTCTTCGGATAAAAAGCACCAATGATTATATTTGCCACTTGAAATATGGGCTTTTCTATCATTGCCTATTATTCGCCCGAATTTTAAAAATTCTTTCATTTTCTCTTGGTTTTCTTTAGGGTTTGAAAATCAACAAGTTGATTCATTACAGATTTAAAAAACGGACTAACTCATTTATAATCAAAAACTTATATCAAAAACCAATCATTGACCGGTAGTCAATTTTATATTGAATTAAGGTTTGTGAATTTTTTTTCACTTTTTTTTCATCCCTCTCAAAACCCCCTTAAAGGGCATTTTAATACAATGTTAACTTTAAATTAATATACATTACTCACTGAATTATAAATATTTATACCTATTTTGAACAACGGTCAAAAACTAAACTAATAGCGGATTATCATGGTTTTATTTTTAAAAATTGTTGATCATATTTGCTTTATGGCTTTTCGAGAAAGCCCTCTCTAAGCATAGCAATCAACACCTCAAAGTAGCTGAAACTCAAGATTCGAATAAATTTAATTCACTCATATTAAAGAACTTAACGTAATGCAAAAACCAGAACCCATATTAGCGCAAGGAGATAACAGCAGGTTTGTATTGTTCCCCATTCAACACGATGATATCTGGGAATTTTACAAAAAGGCTGAAGCCAGTTTTTGGACAGCGGAAGAGATTGACCTTAGCCAAGATATTAAGGACTGGAAAAACCTGACCAAGGACGAGCGTCACTTCATTTCCCATGTTTTGGCATTTTTTGCAGCCAGTGACGGTATAGTAAATGAAAATCTGGCAGAGCACTTCGTTGCCGAGGTACAATATACCGAGGCCAAGTTCTTTTACGGTTTCCAGATTGCTATGGAAAACATCCATTCAGAAACCTACAGCTTATTGATCGACACGTACATCAAGGATGCTGCTGAAAGGGACCGCCTTTTCAATGCCATCGAACACTTGGAATGCGTAAAGAAAAAAGCGGAATGGGCATTGAGATGGATTGATGAGGGCAATTTCCAGGAAAGACTGATTGCATTTGCCGCTGTAGAGGGAATCTTCTTCTCCGGATCTTTTTGCTCCATTTTCTGGTTAAAGAAAAGAGGTTTGATGCCAGGCTTGACATTCTCCAACGAACTGATCTCCAGGGATGAAGGATTGCATTGCGATTTTGCCTGCCACCTCTACACGAACCATATCCAAAATCCGCTACCAAAGGAAACGGTATCTAAAATCATCCAAGACGCGGTAGCCATCGAAAAAGAATTCGTCACTGATGCATTGCCAGTAAGACTGATTGGCATGAATGCAGATTTGATGTGTCAATATATTGAGTTTGTAGCAGACAGGCTACTGGTTGAATTGGGCTGTGAGAAAGTATGGAACAGCACCAATCCATTTGACTTTATGGACATGATTTCCCTTCAAGGAAAAACCAATTTCTTCGAGAAGCGCGTTGGTGATTATCAGAAGGCCGGAGTCATGAAAGGCAAAGACGCTTCTGATTCGGCCAAGTTCTCTATCGAGGAGGACTTTTAATCTACTTTTCCCAACTTTAAACTTCCTATTAGCATGTTAGTAATAAAAAGAGACGGCAGAAGAGAATCGGTAAGATTCGATAAAATCACGACAAGGATCGAAAACCTCTGTTCAGGTTTGGATTCTCGTTATATCCACCCAATTGAGGTGGCCAAAAAGGTTATTGACGGCCTATATGATGGTGTCACTACTTCCGAGTTGGACAACCTGGCAGCTGAAGTATGTGCATCGCTCACCGTCAAACATCCGGAATACGCTATTCTGGCTGCACGAATCGCCATTTCCAATCTTCACAAAACCACCAGTCAGTCTTTTTCCAATACCATGAAAAGACTGTATACTTATGTCAATCCAAAAACTGGTGAAAACGCCGCTCTGATCGCTCCCGATGTATACGGAGTTGTAAAAAAACATGCTGCACGACTTGATGAAGCCATAGATTATACCAGGGATTTCAACTACGACTTCTTTGGTTTCAAAACACTTGAAAAAAGCTACTTGATCAAGCTGGACGACAAAGTAGTCGAAAGACCTCAGCACATGCTGATGCGGGTAGCCATAGGAATCCATAAAGAGGACTTGGACGCGGCCATAGAAACCTATCAACTGCTCTCAGAAAAATGGTTCACACACGCTACCCCTACCCTGTTCAACGCAGGAACCCCTAAACCTCAATTGTCTTCATGTTTCTTGCTTACCATGAAAGACGACAGCATTGACGGTATTTATGACACCCTGAAGCAATGTGCCAAAATTTCCCAATCCGCAGGAGGAATTGGCCTTTCCATTCACAATGTCAGGGCCAAAGGTTCTTATATCCGTGGCACAAACGGTGTTTCCAACGGCATTGTGCCCATGCTGAGAAACTTTGACATGACCGCCCGATACGTTGATCAAGGAGGAGGAAAAAGAAAAGGGAGCTTTGCCATCTACCTAGAGCCCTGGCATGCGGACATCAAGGACTTCCTTGAACTGAAGAAAAACCATGGTAAGGAAGAAATGCGGGCAAGGGATCTCTTCTACGCGCTTTGGCTCTCTGACCTATTCATGAAGAGAGTAGAAGCCAATGAGGAATGGTCGCTATTCTGTCCAAATGAAGCACCAGGATTATCTGAATGCCATGGAGAGGAATTTGAGAAACTCTATGAAAAATACGAAAAAGAAGGAAGAGCAAGGGAAACCGTAAAAGCTCAGGAACTCTGGTTTGAGATATTGGAATCACAGATTGAAACCGGTACTCCATACATGCTGTACAAGGATGCCGCCAATGGAAAATCCAACCAGAAAAACCTTGGTACAATCAAGTCATCCAACCTATGTACCGAAATCATGGAGTATACTTCTCCGGACGAGGTGGCCGTTTGTAACTTAGCTTCTATTGCTTTGCCCAAATTCATCAAAACGGACAACCAAGGCAAGAAGTCTTTCGATCACCAAAAACTCTATGAAATCACTAAAGTAGTTACCAAGAACCTTAACAAGGTCATTGATATCAACTACTACCCTGTAGAAGAAGCAAAAAAATCCAACCTTCAGACACAGACCAATAGGAATAGGTGTTCAAGGATTGGCGGATGCCTTCATCTTATTGAGAATGCCCTTCGACTCTGAAGAAGCTGCAGGCCTTAACGAAGACATCTTCGAGACCATCTATTTCGCTGCCATGGAGACCTCTATGGAATTGGCCAAAGTACATGGTAGGGACGAGACCTATGAAGGTTCTCCGGTTTCCCAGGGACAGTTCCAGTTTGACCTATGGGGAGTCACTCCAAAGTCAGGCAGGTGGAACTGGGCTGAATTAAAAGAAAGAGTAGCTAAATACGGGGTTAGAAACTCACTATTGGTTGCTCCTATGCCTACTGCCTCTACTTCTCAGATTTTGGGCAATAACGAATGCTTCGAGCCTTATACTTCTAATATTTATACCAGAAGAACACTTTCAGGAGAGTTTGTGGTGGTCAATAAACACCTAATGAAGGACCTTATCCGACTTGGAATCTGGAATGAAAACGTAAAAAACAGACTTATAGCGGCAAATGGATCTGTTCAGGATATGCCAGAGGTACCTCAGAACATCAAGGATCTTTATAAAACCGTTTGGGAGATATCCCAAAAGGTGATCATCAACATGGCGGCTGACCGTGGAGCGTACATCTGTCAATCCCAAAGTATGAACGTCTTTATGCAAGAGCCCAACTTTGGTAAATTGACCTCCATGCACTTCTATGCCTGGAAAAAAGGCCTCAAGACCGGCATGTACTATTTAAGGTCAAAAGCGGCCTCCAGCGCCATCCAGTTTACCGTGGACAAATCAAACTTGGAAAGCAACCCATCAGCACATGCAGCCCAAGATGACCAGTCAAAATCCCACAACCAGGATGCCATCGCTTGTTCTCTGGACAATCCCGATGATTGCGAGATGTGCGGCAGTTAATCAAGTAACGTCGAATAACATAACTACTGAAATGTCCGGCTGATAAAAGTCGGGCATTTTTTTTGTATATTAAGTAAAGCAGAAGTCAGACCTTATCCTTTTATAATCAAGTTTTGGCAAGCCAACGTATCAATCTAATAATAAAAGCATTATATTACGACCTTGCCCAAAATCTAAACTAAGGAAGAAAGACTTCTTCAGAGCAAATTCAGGATAATTATTACGCGAGTTGGAATGAAAAAGACCTTATTGTTGATCGGCTGCCTAATGATCGCCATTTCTTATGTCCATGCTCAGGACATCGGGGATTTACGCTTATACAAGCCCTTCAAAGTGGATGTGGGGATCAATCTCACCTTCCCTACTGAATCCACTTTGACCACTGGAGGAGGACTATTCGTAGAGCCTCGCTACGGCATCAATGACCACCTTCATGTTGGACTCCAACTTGGCAGCAATATCCTTGGAGAAGGAGAATCACTTTTTAACCACAAAGAAGCTGTTTACCGAGCCCAAGCCATCAGTAACCTCTCCCTTACTTCTGAATATCATTTTGGCAAGCAAGAGACCAGGCCGTTTATTGGATTATTGGCGGGAATGTACCGTAGAAGCGATTATGAAATAGTGGATAGTGATGATGGGACCATCATTAACCAACAAAGCAATGCCGTTAATTTTGGTTTTGCCCCTAGGATAGGGGTTATGGCAGGTAAATTCAGAATGAACGTCACCTACCATCTCACTGGAAAAGACATCAGCAATTTTGTGAGTGTAGGGCTGGGCATACAGTTTGGAGGAGGTAAGTTAAAAGACAACGAATCACCAAGAGACTATTCACCCAATTGGTAATTTGCCATTAATCCTCTACTGTTTCATTACCTTGGGTTTGTTTCTCATACAACTCGGCATAAACACCCTTCTGAGCCATAAGTAAATCATGGGAACCTTCTTCTACTACCTTCCCGTCATCCAAGACGATGATTTTATCTGCCAGCTTTGCAGAGGAGACCCTATGTGAAATAATGATGGAAGTCATTTCTTCCATAATCCCCTTTAGGGCATTCAAAATTACATTTTCAGTTTTGGTATCCACTGCTGATAAACAATCATCCAATAATAGAATGGAAGGCTCTTTCGCAATTGCCCTGGCAATGGAAACCCTTTGTTTTTGACCACCACTTAGGGTAATTCCCCTTTCGCCCAGTCTTGTTTCAAATCCCGCTGGAAAATCTACGATATTCTGGTACACATCAGCATCCTTGGCGGCCTTTTCCACCACTTCACCGGGTATCTGATCCAACCCAAAACCAATATTGTTAAAAATCGAATCACTAAAGAGAAAAACATCCTGAGGCACATAACCAATTTGCCGCCTCAAATGCGAAATATCATACGCTTTGATATCATATCCGTCCAATAAAATCTTACCAGATGAGCCATCATACATGCGCATCAGCAGATTGGCGATAGTTGATTTTCCCGAACCAGTGGTACCAATAATGGCCAATGATTGCCCTGGTTGAATGCTAAAATTAACTTTATCCAAGGCCTGGATGCCCGAATCAGGATAGGTAAATGAAATGTTCTCAAAAACAATATCTCCCTTAATCTCAGAAGTAAGGTTTTCTTCACTGACTATATGGTTCTTCTCATCCAAAAATTCATTGATCCTGGTCTGGGAAGCCGCGGCCCGCTGGACAATACTGGTCACCCAACCTAATGAGGTAACCGGCCAAGTCAACATATTTACATACAGGATAAATTCCGCGATCACCCCATACCCTATGGCTCCCTGGATCACCTGGTTACCGCCTACGTAGACCGTAATAATAGTACTCACCCCGATCAAGCCCATAATCAATGGAAAAAACAAGGATTGCACCTTGGTCAGGCTTATGGATTTATCCTTGTACTCCTCACTTTCCCTTTCGAAGTTCTTGCTGCTGTCCTCCTCCCTCACAAAAGCCTTGATCACCCGAATACCGGAAAACGACTCTTGCACAAACGTACTCAATCCCGATAAGCTGCGCTGTATCTTTTCAGAACGCTCATTGATCATATTGTTCACAATGTAGATACTGACCGAAAGCACAGGCAATGGCAGCAGTGAATATATCGTCAAAGGCACATTTACAGTAAGCATATAACCTATTACCAGAGGAAAAAGCACCAAAAGATTGATCCCATACATCAAAGCTGGACCAAAATACATCCTCACCCGGCTCACATCCTCCGTCACTCTGGCCATC
>NZ_BAAHAP010000116.1:0-14270 GCF_054777495.1 Echinicola sediminis
GGATCAATTGGTTTGAGAGAGATGTAGAATCTAAAGGTGCCGCAGTATGTAGAAATATTGGAATAGATAGAGCTAAAGGGGAATACGTTATATTTTTGGATTCCGATGATCTCCTTGCCGAGCATTGTTTACTACAAAGGTTTAGGTTCATGAAAGAAAATCCTAATCTAGATTTTGCAATATTTAAAATGCAATTTTTTAAAGAAAATCCAGGAGATGATAATCGGATGTGGAATGTTCTTACTGAAGAAAATACTCTTCAGCGTTTTTTGAATTTAGATAGTGTATGGCAAACAACGGGACCTATTTGGAAAACCTCTACATTAAAAAAAATTGGAGGCTTTGATGGGAGTTTACAATGTTGGCAAGATGTTGAAATACACATTAAGGCTCTTATTCAGAATTGTAATTTTAAAATATGCTATGATTTACCCTTGGATTGTTATTACCGGAAAGGTTCTGTTAATTCCATTAGCCAATCCAATACAAATTCTTTACCTAAATTAAAGAGTAAAATTGATCTTTTTAATTGGGTATCCGAAAGAATAGATAAAGATAAATATTGTTTGAAACCTATAGTGATACATATTTTAATCAGTACGATTAATGGTCTGCATTATTCTTTGTTTTTTGATTTTTATAGAAAAGTCAATCACCTAATTTCAAGCAATCAGAAAAATAGGATCTTGTTGTTAGCTACATTAAGATTTTTTCGTCTAGCAAGATTAAAGTACCTAGATAAAATATTCGAAACGAACAAAGTGGTATTAATTTCGGGCAGTAATATTGGAAAATTTTATGAATAGGCATCCTAAAATTTCGATTGTCATTCCAGTGAAAAATGGAGCAGCTACCATTGACAACTGTATTCAAAGTATACGAAGGCAAACAATTTATCCTGATTGTGAAATTGTTGTTATTGACAGTGGTAGTACGGATACAACATTAGATCGGTTAGAAAAATACGATGTAAAGCTGATTCAAATCCCTCCTAAATCCTTTAATCATGGTGCAACTCGGAATTTAGGTGTTAAGCATTCATCTGGAGATTTTGTAGTAATGACTGTTCAAGATGCCATAGCTACTGATGAATTTTGGCTGGAGCGAATGATCAAACATTTTCAGGATACAGAAGTGGCAGGGGTATGTGGACAGCAAATAGTCCCACATGATGCTGATAAAAATCCACATGAATGGTTTCGGCCCCAATCTGTTTCAAAAGTTATAGAAGTACAATTTAAAAATAGAGAAGACTTCAATAAATTATCCCCAAAGGAGCAAAGGAAGGTATGTGGATGGGACGATGTAAACGCCATGTATAGAAAATCCGTCTTAGAGCAGATACCCTTCGAATCAGTCGCATTTGGTGAAGATATGTTATGGGCAAAGACTGCTTTATCTCATAGATATAAATTGATCTATGATCAATCTGCTAGGGTTAACCACTATCATTTCCAATTTCCAGAATACACCTACAGACGTGTCTTAATTTCGAGTGTGTTTATTTACAAGTGTATTGGGTATGCTACACCTCAAGTATTTACAAAAAGAAATTATGGTTTAGTACTGTATAGAAATTTCCGTTGGAGATGCCATCCAAAATGGATTTTGCATAATTTCAAAATCATCTATAACCATAGAAAGGCTACAAAGAAGTTTTTATTTGCGATTGAGACCAATTCTATAAAGGAGTTGGAGAAATCATTAGCATTAAATGTTCCATTAGGAAAACAGAATACTCAATGACCGAGAATGTATTGAAAAAGGAACCCTTGGTATCAGTATTGATGCCAGCTTATAACAGTGAGGCTTATATAGGCATAGCTATTCAAAGTGTCATTGATTCCACTTATCAAAATTGGGAATTGATAATAACTGATGACAATTCCACGGACAATACCTTAGAAATAGCAAGATCATTTGAAAAGAATGATGACCGAGTTAAAGTAATATTGAATGATAAAAATTATGGGGATTACCCGAATCGGAATAAAGCAGCTTCCCATGCGCAAGGAAAATATCTAAAATAAGTCGATCACGATGATTTTATTTATCCTTATGGTTTAGAACAATTGGTGTATTACATGGAGCAGTTTCCTGAAGCTGGGTATGGTCTATGTTCCTTGCCTCAAAATAAAGTAAGTATTTATCCATTTGAATTAAGTCCGGAAGAAACTTATAAAATGAATTTTTTTGAAATGGAATTATTCCACAAGGCGCCATTGTCAGCAATAATTAAGAGGGATGCATTCATTTCTGTAGGTGGATTTACTGGTAAGCCATTCTTAGGTGATTTTGAATTTTGGCAAATATTGTCCCAACGATATTCGGTGGTTTTAATGCCAGAAGGAATTGTTTGGTATCGAACACATTCAAGTCAAGAGAGTAAGCGAATGGCTGTTAATCCTATGAATAATTTTATGTACCTGGTGGTAGGTAAAGAACTAATAAATTCTTTAAAATGTCCATTAAGGAAAGAAGATCAACAACGTGTTCTTAAAGAATATGAAAAAAAACAAGCAAAAGCTATCCTATCCGCGGTAAAACATCACTCAATTAAAAAAGCGCTTGAAATGAAAGACGCAAGTCAACTTTCCATGAGGAAAATTTTAAAAAGAATATTAGCAAAATGATTCAAATATTTAGTCTGCTATTTCTGGATTGTCTTAGATCTCTTAGCAGAAGGCTATACTGGCTTTATAAGCTTAGTTTATCCGAAATAGGGAAAGGAACTAAAATAAGGTTCCCCGTAATTATAGAGGGAAAGGGAACTTTTGTATTTGGAAACAAGGGGTTTATAGATTCGTGGTCCAAAATTGGAGTAGCTAAAAACGGTAGTTTAAATTTTAAAAACAAAATCCACCTAGAATCAAATACAACAATTCTTGTAAATGAGAATGGTTGTATTAACGGAGGAGATGAATTTAAATTAGGAAGAGGAGCTAGGATTTTTGTTCAAAATGAGTGGCAATTTGGCAATAGAGTAAAGATTGAAACGAATTGTGCTATTTTTTCAAGAGAACATGGGTATTATGGAAAGTTACAAATAGGGGATGGAACTCATATCGGTGACGGAACAATAATTGACGTTACTGATAATGTTTATATCGAGAGTGAGGTTGCTATTGGACCAAACTGTACCATTTATACTCATGATCATGATTACAGCCATAAAGATAAAGCGGCTTGGAAGGGAGGAATTGTTACCAAGCCTGTAATTATTAAAGATGGTGCTTGGATTGGATCAAACGTGACAATACTTCCAGGTGTATCAATAGGAAAAAGGGCTGTAGTGGCAGCAGGAAGTGTTGTTACTAAGGATGTGATGTCACAAACAATTGTTGGAGGAGTACCTGCAAAAATTATTAAGGAAATATGAAAAATATTTTATTTATAGCGTATCAATTTCCTCCTTTAAATGTAGGAGGATCAGCACGACCTGCAAAATTTGTTAAATATTTAAAGGACAATGGAATTCAAGCAACTATTGTAACATTGCATCCTGACAGTTATGAAAATGTTTATTCCAATCCAAAAAGAGATAGCAATTTATTGAATAGCGGAGACGATAATACTAATATCTTACCTGTTCAATCAGAGGACCTTCAAGTCCGAAGGAAAAATAAAGTAAGGAACTTTTTTGATATATTTTTTAATCATTATAGGGGCAATGAAAAGAAATTCTGGAAATATAATTATCATAGGCAAGTAGACGGTTACCTAAAAAAAAATAAAGTTTCTGCAATTGTTGTTACTGCTCCGCCCTTTGGGGTCTTGTCGTTGGCTGTTGAAACCTCAAGAAGATATAATCTCCCCCTAATTGTGGATATGAGAGACCCATGGACGATGTGGACAATAGCTCCATATAGTACGTATTTTAATTTCTTGAGATCAAAATGGGCAGAGAGAAAAGTATTTAAGCATGCAAAAAAAATAATAGCAACTTCTGAGGTAACTATTACCGATTTTAAACAGTTACATCGTAATATTAATCCAGGAAAGTTTGAATACATTCCAAATGGATTTGATATTGATGTGGAAATTGGTGATATACATTTTGTTCCAAAAGATAAAATAACCATTGGCTACGTGGGAAGTTTTTACTATTCGTCTGAAAGCCGGAAAGAAATTATGCAGCCATGGTGGAAAAAGAGAGGACACAGAAAATTACAATATGTCCCTAGAAAGGAAGATTGGTTATATAGAACTCCGTACTTTTTTTTCAAATCGTTACAAAATTTATTTGATCAAAACCCCATTCTAAAAGATAAAATTGTCGTAAAATTTGCAGGAAATAAAAATGATTGGTTTGATGAAATGGTTGAGGAATTCAATTTGAAGGATAATATAGAACATTTGGGGTGGGTTTCTCATAAGGAATCTTTGAAATTTCAACAATCATGTGATTTTTTATTGCTCACATCTTCGAAAGTTTTGGAAGGGAAGGATTATAGTATTGCGGGTAAAACTTTTGAATATTTTACCATACAAAAGCCAATATTGGCTTTTGTGGCAGAAGGAGCTCAAAAAGATGTGTTAGAATTATCTCAATTAGCTTATTTATTCTCTCCAGATGATGTGGAAAAGTCATCTGAAATGTTAAAGAAGGTATTTACAAAGCCAAGTAAACTACAACCCAATAAAGAGTATATCAATTCGTTTAAAGTCAAATATTTGACTGAGCGTTTTGCGAAGGTGATATCAGGGGTGATTGAAGACTAGGAAAATTATAACTTTTAAAAAGCTTGAAGCACATCTGTATTTTTACTCAGTCTCCATTAACTAAAGCTCCAAGAGTAGTTAAGGAAGCGAATGTATACGCCAAAGCTGGACATAATGTAACGGTTTATGGTTTATGGTATCATAAAGAAATTGTTGAGGCTGATCTAAAATTACTTCATTCAAAAGTAAAATATAAGCCTGGAATTTTACTTTTTCCAGTAAAAAGCCTTAAGTCTCAATTAATACGTTTTAAGAGGCGAATAGGGAGAGAATTGGTGAGGTATGGGAATATTCAAAACACTTATTCTTTAGGCTATGATCATAAATCTTACCTAAGAAAGTTAGAGCTTGAAAGAGCAGACCTGTACATAGGCCATGAAGAATTAAGTATGGCCTTGGCTAAATCATTGATAGAAAAAGGAAAAAAGGTTGCTTTTGATTTTGAAGATTGGCATTCCAAGGATCTTTTGCCAAAAGATAGAAAGTACAGACCAATTAAACTTTTAGAGTCCTTGGAGGCTTTTATTTTGAAAAATGCCACATATTGTTATACAACATCTGAGGCCTTGGCAGAGAACATGGCGAACTATCATGCATCGAATATCCCAGAAGTCATTTACAATAGTTTTCCAGCGGAGGATAGGGAAAGATGTGATGGTTTCAATAAAGATATAAAATATGAAAATACTCCATCCTTGTACTGGTTTTCTCAAATGATTAGCGAGGGAAGGGGATTGGAATCTTTTTTTGAGGGACTTCGGTGGGTGAAAACACCATTTCAACTACATCTTCGAGGCAATGTAAATCAGAGTTATAAGGAATATTTATTTTCAATAGTTCCTCCACACATTAAATTATATGTTCATGATTTGGTTCCTCATAATGAGTTGATCTCTAGGATATCAGAACATAGTCTTGGCTTGGCTATTGAAGAAAATACACCCGAAAGTAGAAACTGTACCATTACCAATAAAGTCTTCCATTACTTACAAGCGGGAATTCCAATTTTGGCCACCGAGACAGCGGGACAGTTAGAGCTTGCAAATAAGTTTCCAGATGCGATTAAAATAGTGAATAGAGAGCCAGTGGAAATAGCAAAAACCTTGGATTATCTATTCTCAAACTCTTCCATACTGGGGGAAATGCAAAAAGCCAGTTGGGAAGCCGGTAATGATATTTCCTTTGAAAATCAATCTAAAAAACTACTGGATTTTGTAAATAAAGTTATGCAATGAAAAAAGTATTGATCATCAGTCCCCATTTTCCTCCAGTTAATGCAGCTGATATGCATAGGGTAAGGCAAGGACTTCCTTACTTTTCAAAGTTTGGATGGGAACCTACAATACTTTATGTGGATGAAAATAGTGTAGAGATGTCTAAGGATCCACTATTAAAAGAATCAGTCCCTTCTGATATATTATATCATAAAGTAAAAGCCTTTTCGACAAAATATACCAGAAAACTGGGGTTGGGAAACTTGGGACTAAGAGCTTTTTTTCAATTACTATCAAAGGGAAATCAATTACTGAAAGATGAAAAATTTGATTTGGTTTATTTCAGTACCACGGTTTTTGCCTGCATGCCATTAGGACGTATTTGGAAAATGAAATTTGGGGTGCCTTATGTAATTGACATGCAAGATCCTTGGCGAAATGATTATTATCTGTCTGTTCCAAAAGAAAAGCGCCCACCTAAATTTTGGTTTGCTTATAGACTGGATAAATATTTGGAAGCCTTTACTATGCCAAAGGTAGATGGACTAATTTCAGTTTCAAAGGGATATGTAGAAGAGCTTGGAAAAAGATATGATAATATTTTAAAGACGCCATATAGGGTACTAACGTTTGGTGCCTACGAAGGGGATTTCGATATCGCAAAAATGGCTAAATCGTTGGACAGAATTTTGCATGAAAAAGATGTGGTGAACTTTATATATATAGGAAGAGGAGGAAAAGATATGAAGGATAGTCTAGAGTTACTTTTTCAATCTTTTAGTGAATTACTGGATGAGGATGATAAATTTAAAAAGTGTAGGTTTTGGTTTATTGGTACAAGTTATGCTCCCGATGGAAAAGGAGAAAAAACCATTGAACCGATAGCAGAATCTTTTGGTGTGGAAAGTTATGTAAAAGAAATTACAGACAGATTACCTTATTTTAATGCATTGGCGACACTCAAAATGGCCGATATTATTTTGATTCCTGGGTCAAACGACAAAAATTACACAGCTTCAAAACTGTATCCTAATATTTTGGCTAAAAAACCCTTATTGTCCGTTTTTCACTCCAATAGTAGTGTAGTCAATATCATGGAAGAATTAGAGGCAGGCGAAGTCATTTTGTTTGATATGGAAAATGCCCTTGAAAACCTTAAACGTCGGCTAGATTTGATGGTTGATAATATACCCTATTCGCCAAATACCAATTGGGATAAATTTTATAAATTCACTGCGGAGAATATGACGAGAGAACAATGTGAGTTTTTTGATCTAGTTGTTTCTTAAATAATGAAGAGGCAATGAACAATTTCCTTTTAAAAGAATAATTAGGAAATTGCATAGGAAATTTTACAAACCTAAAATTCAAGGGTTTCTTCAAATGATATGTCTAGTTGAAAATGTCTAAGAGGTTAGCTATAGTTACAACTCACCCCATCCAATACAATGCACCCTGGTTTGCAAGGCTTGCTAAAAAAGAGGGTATTCAATTAAAAGTATTTTATACTTGGTCCCAAGCAGAGCAAAGTGTAAAAGATAGAACCTTTGGTAAAGCGATAAGTTGGGATATTCCTCTTTTGGAAGGATATGATTATAGTTTTGTGAAAAATGTATCAAAAGAACCTGGTTCTCATCATAAAAATGGTATTATTTGCCCGACTTTAATACGGGAATTAACTGATTGGAAACCTGATACAGTCTTGGTATTTGGCTGGTATTTAAAGAGCCATTGGGATGTGATGAAGTATTTTAAGGGGCTTATTCCTGTTTGGTTTCGCGGAGATTCCACCCTGCTGGATGAAAAATCAGGCCTAAAAACAATCTTAAGGAGAGCCTATTTAAAGAGGGTATACAGACATGTAGATAAAGCATTATATGTTGGCCAAGCGAATAAAGCTTATTTTTTAAAACACAGCTTAAAACCCGATCAGTTGATTTTTGCGCCCCATGCCATTGATAATGATCGCTTCAAAGGTGAAAATGCTGAGTTTGAAAAAAGAGCGAAGGAATGGAGGCAAGAACTGGGTTTCAGTGCGAAAGAAATAGTAATATTATTCGCTGGAAAATTAGAGCCGAAAAAGCAGCCAAATATATTGATTGAAGCGATTAAGAAATCAAATCTTTTAAGAAGTGAACCATTGAAGTTGGTACTTTTGGGAAGCGGGCCATTGGAAAAAGGATTAAAAGAATTGGCCAATGGAGATGAAAATATAGTCTTTCTCCCATTTCAAAATCAGTCAATGATGCCAATTGTATATCGTTTAGGGGATATATTATGTCTGCCTTCCAAGGGGCCTGGCGAAACTTGGGGACTAGCTGTCAATGAGGCCATGGCTTGCGGACGTCCAGTAATTGTGAGTGATAAAGTAGGTTGTAGTCAAGATTTGGTAAAGCAAGGAGAAAATGGTTTTGTTTTCCCGTTCAATAATCCAGGACGATTAAAAAGCATTTTAGAATTATTGAATAGGGATCACTTAATGTTAATGGGAAAAAACGCTAAAGTAGGTATAAAGGAATGGCATTTTGATCATTTGATATCATCTATTGAAAAAGAATTGTTGAAAACTAATTAAGAAAGAATTGGAATTTTGGACTTACATAGGCATAATCGCTGTGGGTTTTGTTGGGGTTAAGTTTGTAAAACAACTTGGTACAGGGGTTCCTATATTGGAGGTCATGCTACTTATTGCAGGCTTACAATGGATTATTGGGCCGACCATTGAGTATATGACTCCATCTTTTCATTACCGTTATTATATGTATGTGCCCCAAGGTGAGTACATGTCCTTTGTAGTCCCCGCCTATTTAGCTTTTACTGTAATAGTGCTATGGCAATTAAAAAGAATACCCATTAATAGTTTGCCCATTGAAAGTTTGAAGAATTATGCAGATTATGGACTTGTGATTTTTTGGGTAGGTGTGGCGTTCGACTTATTGGGGAAGTTTTTACCGGGAAGTTTAGGCTTCTTGGCTTTTATTCTCTCCAATTTTAAGTATGTGGGCGCAATCATCCTCTATTTTTCAGAAAGGAAAAGACACCGAAACTTTTTCTATGGTGCACTATTGTATTTGTTTATAAGCTCATTAGCAAGAGCCATGTTCCATGATTTGATACTATGGTCTATGTTTTTCTATATGTTTTGGGCCGTTAAATATAAGCCAAGTATTAAAACCATCTTGCTAACCTTTTTAGCATCAGTTTTTTTATTAACGACATTACAAACGATTAAGGCAGCCTACAGAGCAGAGATATGGTCTGGATATTCGGGTAATAAGGTTGAGTTGTTTTTGACTTTGATGGGGGATGCTATTTTTTCTGGGGGTACTAATACACAAGAATCTGATCAGGAAGTAAACAACAATGTACGTTTAAATCAAGGATGGATTATTAGTGCTATAATGGATAATATTCCGGGTAGCCGTCCATATTTTCAAGGAACGACCATAACTGAAGCCGTATTTTCAAGTGCATTGCCACGATTTTTAAATCCCAATAAGAAGGAAGCTGGTGGCCAAGAAAATTTTAAAGAGTTCACTGGGTTGTATCTGTCGAATAGTACTTCCATGGGCATCAGTATCATTGGGGAAGCTTATGGTAACTATGGTGTTTTTGGAGGAATCTTATTTATGGCGTTTTGGGGATTGTTTTTAGTGAAAGTATGGTTATGGCTTTACAATAAAGGGTATTCGAATGTACTGTTTATCGCTTTTCTGCCCCTAATCTTTTTACAAGTTATCAAAGCGGAAACCGAGTTGGTAGTGGTTTTAAATCATCTCATAAAGTCCATAATTGTAATCTGGCTGTTTTTCGAATTTGCCAAAAAATTTCTCAACTGGAACCTTTCTCTTACTTATGAAAATTGATTTTCTTTTTCGTAAACGCCTGCCCCAGTACCATAGTATAGAGGAGCTGTTTTCGGGAATTATAAGAGGCTTAAGACCTATGATGGAAGTGAGGCAGGTGGAAATGCCTTATTCAGGAGGAGGTCCGGGAGTGCTTTTTCAAAATTTAAAAAGCTTTAAAAAGGAACAAATGCATATTTCCCATATTACAGGAGATATTCATTATATGAGTTTGGTGACTGGAGGAGGGACGGTATTGACCATTCACGATATTGGGTCTGCCTTTTCCGGAAATTTTTTTAAAAAATTGTATATCAAGGTATTTTGGTTTTGGTTGCCGGCTATTTTGGTCAGGCGGATTACGGTTATTTCGGAATTTACCAAAGAGGAATTGACCAAAGTAATACCATTTGCCAAAAGGAAAATAAGGGTGGTACCCAATCCTGTCAGCTCTTTAATCAGGTATAGCTCCTATTCTTTTAATACAGATAAACCTAAGGTATTTTTGATAGGGACGAAGCCGAACAAAAATCTGGAGAGAACGCTACAGGCCTTGGCTGAAATTGATTGTGAAGCCATGGTGTTGGGGAAGCTGTTGCCTGAGCAGGAAGCATTGATTGCAGATTTGCCCTTTAAGGTGACCAATAAGATAGGCCTTTCTTATGAGGAGGTATTGGCTTGTTACCGTGATGCAGATCTGGTATGCTTTGCTTCTACCTATGAGGGCTTTGGCATGCCCATCATTGAAGCACAGGCAACGGGAAGGCCGGTTATCACGGCTAATTTTGGAGCCATGGCGGAAGTGGCAGGAGAGGGAGCCTGTTTGGTAAACCCTTTTGATGTGGGAGCTATAGAAGAAGGGATCAAAAAAATCATAAAAGATGAGGGCTACAGGAACGAACTTATTGCCCTTGGTTTAAAAAACAGCGAGCGGTTTAAGATGGAAAGGATCTTGGAACAATATATGGAGGTGTACAAGGAGGTAATTGGGGAGAATTAGATAGGTAATATTTTATCTGATGTTACAATACATGATTGTACGCAATTTTGCCAGTAGCTTTATTATTTATAAAGTGTTTCCCGTAGAACTCGCAGATCAACTCAGATTCTTTGTAATTGAGGATAATTATTTTATCTGATTATCGGCATTGTTACCTCAAGTGAAATTTTCAGATAATTCATTGAGTTTCTTTGAATCAATTAAAAATTAATTCGTGCTAATCCGTGTAATTCGTGGACACTTTCTTGATATTTTTGTTTACTTCCACAGTTGCGGATAATTATTATATTTCTTTACCAGTATGAAAACGGAAAACCATAAGCAATAATGGAACAAAAGGCCAAGCCAACCATCTTGATAATGATCGACTGGTTTCTACCAGGAACGCGCTCGGGTGGACCTGTCCGTTCTTACGCCAATCTTATCGCCCATTTAGAAGAAGAATTTCATTTTAAGGTGATAACCAGGGATACGGATTATTGTGAGGAAGTTCCCTATCCCAATATCCAAGCCAATGCCTGGAATCCAATCAGTCCCAATACCGATGTATACTATATTTCAAAGGAAGAACTGAATGGGAAGACCATAAAGAAACTTATCCAAACCACGGAGCACGATACTTTATACATTAATGGAGTTTATTCCCGTTTTTTTTCCATACTTCCCCTAAGGTATGCGGACAAAAAAAACAAAAAGGTGATTGTCGCAGCAAGGGGGATGTTAAACCCGCAGGCATTTTCTGTTAAAGCCAAGCGAAAACGGCTTTTTCTGAACATAGCAAAATATCTGGGGCTGTATAAAAATACTTACTTTCATGCCACCAATGAGGAAGAAAAGGAATACATTTCATCCATTAACAATAAAATAAAGGTACTGGTAGCGCCTAATCTCCCGAGGAAGACGGTACAGCAGAAGAGTGAATCCAAGCCTTGTTTGGAAGAAGGTATTAAGCTAGTCTCTATAGGACGTATAAGCGTAGAAAAAGGAACATTAAAATTATTGCAATCACTTGCTGGTATCAATGCAACTGGGAAAAAAGTAGCACTGGATCTCTATGGACCTATTTATGATGAGGCCTATTGGGAAAAATGCAAACAGATCATTACTCAGCTTCCCTCAATGGTAAGGGTAAACTATAAGGGAGCAGTGGAGAGTGAACTTATACCGGAAATACTCAAGTCCTATCATTTTTTTACCTTATTTTCTGAAGGAGAGAACTTCGGACATGCGATTTTGGAGGGACTGTCGGCCGGCTGTCCGGTAATTATCTCTCAAAATACACCATGGAAGGGGTTGGAACAGCATCAGGTGGGATGGGATATTGATACCTCCGATATTACCAATGGTACTGGAGTATTCAACAAGTTAGCTCTGATGGACATGAAAGAATATCAAGTTTGGTCTCAAAATGCTTATGATTATGCCAATCAGTTTTGTGAACAACCTGAATTAATAGCGGCCAACAAAAAACTGTTAAGCTCCTTGTCAAAACCATAGGAGAGTACTTTAAGTGGACTAGTAACTGAAAATATGCATTCAGATTTAAGTTTATACAATAATGACTGGTACAAGCCGGGCGGTAAGTTGAAAATAGCACTTTGGTACTTTATCAATTTGCTGTTTTTTGTTAATCCCTATAATCCCATTTCGGGAATTAAAGTGTATTTTCTCAGGCTTTTTGGGGCCAAAATAGGCAAAGGTGTAGTGATCAAACCAGGCGTGAACATAAAATATCCGTGGTTCTTGTCCATTGGAGACCATGTTTGGATTGGCGAGAAAGTATGGGTCGACAATTTAGCTCAAGTAGTTTTAGGCAATCATGTATGTATTTCCCAAGGGGCTATGTTGCTTTGCGGAAACCATAATTATAAACAAAAAAACTTTGATTTGATTGTTGGAAAAATAACCATCGAAGATGGGGCTTGGATAGGTGCCCAATCGGTGGTTTGTCCTGGCGTGACATGCCGTTCACATTCGGTATTGGCCGTGGGGTCTGTTGCTACGAAAACATTGGATCAATATACCATTTACCAGGGAAACCCAGCTATTCCGGTAAGGGAGAGAAAGATAGGAAGTTAAAAGGGCTAAGCTTATTGCTCTCTTATAATTTGTGGAGGAAGTTATTGGCTGATCATTGATCGGACATTCGAAGTCTTTTGGAATATCCTCAGAAAATTGGAGTAGACTGTATGCGTATCAATGAATTAAAATTATAAAATCTAGATATTTACTGCACATTGAATCTACTCAATTCAGCTAATTCTGCGGGAAACTATTTACCAATCGTATCATCTCGGCTTAAACACCTGCTATGATCTTTCTGTAATTTGCTAAATGATTATAACGACAATAAAAAGCATTATGTTTTCGATTTTATGTTTTTCTTTTACAGAAAAGTTCTTAATACGCTTATTTTTGTTTAAATTTCCTAATACTTCTAAGTAGCTATTTATAGTTATTGGCATCAGCTTAGTTTTAGTGATTGGAAAGAAAGATATATTTGACCATTAACTTAAAGGTTATAAACTTTTCTTTGAATAAATAAAACCCTGAAAATACCCTAGACTCCTGCTTTTTAAAATTAAAAAGTAGCTAAAGATTATTTATTTATCGCTTTTTATAGAAAATCCTATGAAAATTTCTATTGTAACAGCATGTTATAATTCCGCCAATACCATACAGGATACCATTGATAGTGTTTATTCACAAAATTACAAAGATATTGAATACATCATTATAGATGGGGGATCGAAAGACCATACGGTGAATATTATCAAAGCCAATGAGAATAAAATAACTAAGTGGATATCGGAACCTGACAAGGGGATTTATGATGCCATGAACAAGGGAATAAAAATGGCCACAGGAGATGTGGTGGGAATCATCAATTCGGATGATTTTTATCACCGCCCGGATGCCATCTGCAATATCATTGAGGGTTTCAAGTCCTCGGATATACAGTGTGTCTTTGCTGATGTACGTTTTGTGAATCCGGAAAATTTGGGGAAGACGGTTCGATACTATTCTTCAAAGAGGTTTAATTTAGGGGCCTTTTCCTGGGGCTTTATGCCCGCTCACCCTACTTTTTTCACGTATAAAGAGAACTTCGAAAAATATGGCTATTATAAAACCGATTTTAATATTTCGGCTGATTTTGAGCTCCTGGTCAGGTTTCTGTATAAAAATAAATTGAGTTACAAGTATTTACCAGTTGATCTGATGAAAATGCGTACGGGTGGAGTAAGTACCCAATACCTGAAAAGTAATTTGACAATTAACAGGGAGAACTTAAGGGCATGCAGGATGAATGGATTGCAAACCAATTATTTCCGTCTGTATTCCCGTTATTTTCGAAAAATTTGGGAATTTATACCTACTTTAGGAATAGGCAAGCGGTAAAGTATAAATAGGAGATTTTTAATAATATATATCCGCAAAAACATCACAATCTTTAAATCTTAAACCATTTTTGAAGGAGTTAAAGAAACC
>NZ_BAAHAP010000117.1:0-14155 GCF_054777495.1 Echinicola sediminis
AGGTATTTATTCAGACGCCAGAGAGAACTCACGAAATAAAAACTTTAAAATATCTTATTTTGTTTTATAATAATCTTTTTTCTAGCTTTACATGAGGCCTAATTAGTATTTAATTTCAAACAACCTCATTTAACTAAAGACTTACCCAAATATAACACAATCTAAACATCAAAGTTCATTATGATCGAGATTAAAACGGAGGAAAAAATCAAAGAATCATCTATCTATGGGCAGATCACTTCTTTGGGGCACGAACAGTTGGTCATCTGTTATGATGAAGCCACGGGCTTAAAAGCTATCATCGGTATACACAACACGGTATTGGGACCAGCACTTGGAGGGACCAGAATGTGGAATTACACTTCTGAAAAGGAGGCCATTACAGATGTATTGAGGCTTTCCAGAGGAATGACCTTCAAGGCCGCTATCTCCGGACTGAACATAGGAGGAGGCAAAGCGGTCATCATTGGGGATCCCAAACTCAAAAATGAAGCCTTCTTGCGCAGGTTTGGTAAGTTTGTGCAAAGTCTTGGGGGAAAATACATCACGGCTGAGGATGTCAATATGAAAACCGGTGACATGGAGTACATCGCCATGGAAACCCCTTATGTCACCGGGCTTCCGGAAATCAAAGGCGGTGGCGGAGACCCTTCACCCGTAACGGCTTTTGGGACTTATCTTGGCATGAAAGCAGCAGCAAAAAAAGCTTACGGCCAGGACTCGCTGCAAGGAAAGAAAATAGCCGTCCAAGGAATCGGTCAAGTGGGCAGGCACCTTATTGATCACCTGGTCAAAGAAGGGGCAAAAATCTACATCACGGACATCTTCGAGGACAAACTAAAAGAGGTAGCCAAAGATACTGGAGCGACCGTGGTGGCACCTGAGGACATTTATGATGTGGATATGGACATCTATGCCCCCTGTGCCTTGGGAGCTACAGTAAATGACAGCACCTTGGAAAGACTTAAATGCCAGGTCATTGCCGGTGCAGCCAACAACCAGCTGGAAGATGAAGAAAAGCACGGGCAAATACTATTGGAAAAAGGGCTTATTTATGCGCCGGACTTCCTGATCAATGCCGGTGGCCTGATCAACGTATATGCTGAATACCTGGGGAATTACAACAGAGACCTGGCTTATCAACAGGCAGAAAAAATATATGACACCTGTTTGGCTATCCTTAAAAAGTCCGAGAAGGAGGGCAAACCTGCCCAACAAGCAGCCATTGAAATGGCCTGGAGCAGGATACAAAGCATTGGCAGAATAAAGTCCAGCTTTTAAAGCTCCGCTTCTCCCCATCAAAACCAAATGCAATGGACAACAATTTCCGTGCATTTGGTTTTTTTATTTTCTAACTTTGCAGGCATAAGCAGCGGGAACCAAACAACTTTACCCACTGCCCCAAGTCTATTCATTTACGTTCTTTATATTCAGGTAATGTTAAACAGAAGAATACTCAGAGTTAAGGCTTTCCAAAACCTCTACGCTTATGAGCAGTGTAAAGTATCCAACTTCAATCTGGCAAAAGACTTTATACGCGATGCTTTCCAACCAGACCTCAACAGCATGGAGGTGCAGGACAAATCCCAGCTCAGAAAAAACGCGGAAACCACGATCGAACTTTTTTCCAAAAACCTGAACAACAAATCTCTGATCGCTTCAGGAGACTACGAGACCAAAGTAAAGTCCGTAGCCATCAAAGCGGTCAACCATTACTATCAAAGCAACCAAAAAGACCTCGAATTCCTTAAGAAAAACATGGTCAGTGCGGCAGAGAGCATCCCTCAGCTGTACCTGAACGTCATCCACATCCTGATTGGCTTCAGCAACCATGTCCGTGGCGAGTATGAACGCAAAAGAAAGCTGAACCAGGAATCCCTAACTGCTTTTTCCGGGGAGCTCAACTTAGCCAATAACCAAATCATCGATTACCTGAAAAACGCACCGGCCTTCACTACGGAATCAACCAGGCAGCAGGCAGGTGTGGAAGAACTGGAACTTGAAATCCAAGAATGGTTTCGGGAATACGTAAAACCATGGGACAGGTACAAGGAATACCAGCAGATCAGTGAGCCCAATGAAGAGGATGACCTGAACATATTACTTGACTTAATCAAAAAGATCATCTTCAAGACAGAAGCCATCCTCAGCTACTTTTATGAGAAAGACCTCAACTGGGTAGAAAACAAAGCCGTTGTCCGTAGCCTTGCCGTCAAAGCACTTAAAAATATCAGCGAGGCTCCCGAAAAGGAAGATTATGAACTTCCTGAAATCGCCATAAACTGGGAAGAAGACAAGGATTTTTTCCAAAATATCTTTAACTTGACTATCGAAAATGATGACTCAAACAGGAAGTTAATTGCGGAAAAAACAAAAAACTGGGACATTGAAAGGGTAGCTTCAACAGACAAAATCATCCTCTCCATGGCGATCACAGAGATGTCATTTTTTCCAAGCATTCCTGTGAAAGTTTCCATCAATGAGTATATTGACATTTCAAAAACGTACAGTACCCCTAAAAGCAAGCAATTTGTCAACGGATTACTGGATGTTTTAGCTAAAGAGCTAACCGATCTCGGAAAAATCCGTAAAAGTGGCAGAGGGCTTTTAGACAACAAGTAAATATTATTTTATTATGAGCAAACAAAGTAATTCGATTTTAGCTTTCGTACTGGGAGCAGGTGTGGGCGCCGCACTGGGAGTGCTATTTGCGCCGGACTCAGGAAATAACACCAGAGACAAACTATCCTACCAACTATCAAAATATAAAGCTGAGCTGGAAGACATCATCAAGGACCTTATGGAAGGCAAAGACCTCCCAATGAATGAGGCCAAAAGCGAAGGGAAGAAAGTCATCTCAGAAGCAAAAAGCAAAGCGGAAAACCTGCTGAGCGATGTCAATAAGCTTATCGATCAGATCAATAAGGACAAAAACTAATCATCATATCATTTGTATGAAATACTTAAGTTTACCTGCAATGTTACTTGCAGGTTCTCTTTTTGTGTCAAGTTGCGGCACAAAGAACAAAGAGAAAATTGAAAAACTAGAGGAAAAAATAGCCCAATTGGAGGCAAGCCAAAGCACTCCTGCACAGCCATCCAATGTGCAAAGTGTTTCTGCTGTAGACCCATCGACTTTAGGGAAGTTTAAATTCCCCGAAATGGAGCATGACTTTGGCAGCATTAGCCAAGGGAAGGTTATTGAACATGAATTTAAATTCAAGAATGAAGGCCAGGCCCCTTTGGTCATCTCCAACATTCAGGCATCCTGTGGTTGTACCACTCCGGATTGGAGCAAAAAACCCATTAAGCCGGGCGAGGAAGGCTACGTTAAAGTCAGCTTCAACTCAGCTGGAAAGTCGGGCGCTCAAAGCCCTACGGTAACTATTACCGCGAACACCTCTCCTAGTGTCACCAGACTAAAATTAAAAGGAACAGTAAATACCTCAAGCACTACAACCAGCCAGGCTGTAGGACCAGTTAAAAAATAATCATGATCACTACAATATTATTGCAAGCACAGGGTGCCGGAAACAGCGGCATATTGGGACAAGTATTTCTTTTTGGCGCCATTATTCTGATCATGTATTTCTTTATGATCAGACCACAGCAAAAGAAACAAAAAGATGCCAAAAACTTTATCGAGTCCATCAAAAAGGGGGACAACGTCGTTACTATTGGAGGAATCCATGGTAAAGTCAGCAGCATAGAAGGGGAAACTGTCATACTGGAACTTGACAGAGGTTTGAAAATCAAAGTAGAAAAATCAGCCGTTTCCGCTGAATTCTCAAAAAAAGCGAGCGGAACTAAATAAAAAGAGGTATTGAATAAGTTTCAAAAATACTTCGGTAAGCTTAAAAAAAAGAAAGCATCTGACATCAAAGTGGTGGCCCTCTGCGTTGCAGCGGCCACCACTTTTTGGGTTTTGAATGCTCTCAACAAAGACAACTATGTCACCGTTGTCAACTACCCTATTTCTTTCCAGTACGACAACCAGGAATACATGGCCGTCGAAGAACTGCCCAGTGAAATCAGGATAGAAATCAACGGCAATGGCTGGGACCTCTTTAGAAAATATTTCAATGTGAATGTCCCCCCCTTCATCATTGAACTTTCCAATCCCGACAAGCAGGACTATTTACTTTCCTCTGCCTTTAGAAGAAACCTTGCTGAAATATTGGAACCCACCAATCTGACTTCTATCGTCACTGACACTTTGCAGTTCAGCATTGACAAAATCATCGAGAAGGAAATTCAAATTGCACTGGATACAAGCAAGATGAAATTGGCTCCCTACCACAAGTATGCCAGTAATATTTCACTCACCCCTCCCTCTGTTTTGGTCAAGGGGGCAGAGTCAAAGGTCAAAGCACTGGGAGACACCATCACCCTTGAAATCACCGATGACAATATCCAGAAAAACTTTAACCAGTCCCTTCCTGTCCTTATACCGGAATCGATGCAGGACTACATAAGACTCCTTCCCAAAAACATTCAGGCAAGCGTCGAAGTGGTGGCATTTCTGGAGGGCAACAAACGACTAAAAATAGAACAGATCAACTTTCCCCAAAACGTCAGTCTCTCAAGGGAGGTCTCATCGGTTATGATGAGCTATCGTGTTGACGAGCGCATGGTACGTGAACTCAGGGACGTCGAACTGAAAGGAGTGCTCAATTACAACCACAGAAACAAGCAGGATAGCACGGTAACCATTGAACTCCTGAACGCCCCCGACTATATAGAGTCGATATCCATTGAGCCAAATACGTTTAAACTGACTTATGAATAAGCCCCAACCGCTTTTGGTAGGAATAACAGGTGGGATAGGAGCCGGAAAGTCTACAGCGGCCAGAATCTTTCACACTTTGGGCATCCCTGTCTACTCCGCGGACGACAGGGCCAAATGGCTAATGGCCAACGCTGAAACCTTAAAAGCTTCTATTATCAGTGCTTTCGGTCCCGAAGCCTATCTTGCTGACGGCAGCTTAAACAGAAGCTACCTGGCGAATGAGGTCTTTTCGGACCCTGAAAAAACCAAAACAATTAATGGCTTGGTGCACCCGGCAGTCAAGGCTGATTTCGAATCATGGGCTAAAAATCAAAACAGCCCCTACGTCCTGAAAGAAGCCGCCTTGCTATTTGAAACAGGCTCTTACAAAGAACTCGATAAGGTCATCAATGTATTTGCACCTGAACAGACCCGCCTCTTACGGGTAATTACCAGGGACGTACAAAGGTCAAAAGAGCAAATCCTATCTATTATGGACCGACAGCTTCCGGATGGAGAAAAAAACAAACTTGCAGACTTTACCATTGACAATTCCGACAATAAGATGTTGATTCCCCAAGTACTTAAAATACATCGGAAACTTTCCCTTTAAGCTAAAGCTTGAGGTTAATCTGGTCCAGGTAAAACTTCATCCTCGTATGTTCCTGGTTCAAAAAATCAATTTTATCGATCTTATCCAATTTGTGATTGTAAAACACTTCCACGTATTCATTGTCAAGAAGATATAAGTTCACCTTGTGTCCATAGTACCTGATCCCCACCACAAAAGTCCCTTCCGTGTAGAGTTTATGGATTTTCTTTTGCATCGGCAATTTTCTAAAATCTTCCTTAATCATTTTACGCTCAAAACATTGACCCTACCAAACACTTACCTCCTATAAAACTATTAACCCCGGGCTTTAACATCAAGTTTCATGAAGGTTTTATTTTCTTCTTTTTAATTACGAATGCGTGGTTTGAATTATTGCTTAGATAAAGATACTTCAGTATAATTGGAAAACGTTTCTGAAACCACCTGATGATCAAAACCGCAGTTTTTAAAGCTTACCCTCATTCTCTTATCCCTTTGGCATTGGTCCTATGCCTGGTATTTTTCAGTTCCTGTTCCTCTTCCAGAAAGGTCTACCGGCAAAATGTCAATACGGTAGTCCAAACCGCAAAGTCCTATCGTGGCACGCCTTACCGGTATGGAGGGACCACCAGAGCCGGCATGGACTGCTCAGCGCTCCTCTACCTGTCCTTTAGAAGCATAGGCATCCAACTTCCCAGAACCTCCGATGCACAAAGCAAGACCGGCAAAAAAATAGCAAAAAGCAAACTGGAAAAAGGCGATGTTGTTTTCTTCGCAACAGGAAAAAGAAAAAACAAAGTCACCCACGCCGGCATTGTCACCGAAACCGGAAGAAAAGGGATTCAGTTTATCCACTCCTCCTCTTCCCTTGGAGTAACCGAAGACAATTTTCATTCCACCTACTGGCACCCCCGTTTCGTCAGGGCAAGAAGGTATTTTTAGCCTCATCCACTTTTATTGGTTTCATTGAGCACAGCCCTCCCCTCAAAAGCGTGTTTTATGGAAGGGACTTAAGAAAAGCCATCAGAAAATCACCGATTTGCATTCTTCGAAAAACGAAACGTTACTATAAAAAATTGACCTAAAGTGGATTAATTTTTAAAACATCCTTTGGTATTAATCATTATTAGTTAATTTTGCAGTCGAATAATAGAAATGCATTAATTCCTTTTACATTAATACACAAAAATGGCGAATACTGGTAAGATTAATCAGGTGATTGGCCCCGTAGTAGATATCTCTTTCGAAGGGGGAAAATTACCGAATATCCTGGACGCACTTGAAATCACCAAGGAAAACGGTCAAAAAGTAGTATTGGAAGTTCAGCAGCACTTAGGAGAAGATCGCGTAAGAACTATAGCGATGGACTCTACTGAAGGCCTGATGAGAGGCATGGAAGTGATCGACACAGGAACTCCTATCTCAGTTCCAACAGGAGAAGGCATCAAAGGACGTCTTTTCAATGTAGTGGGCGAGCCTATCGATGGTCTTCCTAAAGTGGAATCTGCTACCAGATTACCTATCCACAGACAAGCTCCTAAATTCGAGGACCTTTCTACTTCTACCGAAGTACTTTACACAGGTATCAAGGTCATTGACTTGATCGAACCTTATGCAAAGGGTGGTAAAATTGGTCTTTTCGGTGGTGCTGGTGTGGGTAAAACCGTATTGATCCAAGAATTGATCAACAACATCGCCAAAGCTTACTCCGGTCTTTCAGTATTTGCCGGTGTGGGTGAAAGAACCCGTGAAGGAAATGACCTTCTTAGAGAGATGATCGAATCTGGTATCGTAACTTACGGAGACGACTTTGTGGAGTCTTTGGAAAACGAAGGCGGATGGGATCTTTCTAAAGTAGACGTTGAAAAACTGAAAGACTCTAAGGCTACCTTTGTGTTCGGTCAGATGAACGAACCTCCAGGTGCCCGTGCCCGTGTAGCCTTGACTGGTCTTACACTTGCTGAATATTACCGTGACGGTGAAGGTGACGGTGCCGGTAAGGACATCCTTTTCTTTATCGACAATATCTTCCGATTCACTCAGGCTGGATCTGAGGTATCTGCCCTACTTGGCCGTATGCCATCTGCGGTAGGTTACCAGCCGACCCTAGCCACTGAAATGGGTGCCATGCAGGAAAGAATTACTTCCACTAAGAGTGGTTCCATTACTTCCGTACAGGCCGTTTATGTACCTGCGGATGACTTGACTGACCCGGCTCCTGCAACGACATTTGCTCACTTGGATGCCACTACCGTACTTTCCCGTAAAATTGCCGAACTAGGTATTTATCCTGCGGTGGATCCTTTGGATTCCACTTCCAGAATCCTTGAACCAGGCATCTTGGGCAACGAGCATTATGACTGTGCTACCCGCGTAAAAGAATTACTTCAGAGATACAAAGAGCTTCAGGACATCATTGCCATCCTTGGTATGGAAGAACTTTCTGAAGATGACAAATTGGTGGTACACAGAGCAAGAAGAGTACAGCGTTTCTTATCTCAGCCATTCCACGTAGCCGAGCAGTTTACCGGCTTGAAAGGGGTATTGGTAGACATCAAAGACACTATCAAAGGTTTCAACATGATCATGGACGGTGAACTTGATCATCTTCCTGAAGCAGCATTCAACTTGGTAGGCAGCATCGAAGATGCCATTGCCAAAGGTGAGAAAATGCTTGCTGAAGTTAAATAATTAAACCTCTCCGACCTTTGGAGAAATAAACCACAGGGCAAAAGCCCATTCGTCAGCTTTCCCTGTGGTTTTTAAAACCAAACTAACGGCAATATGCATTTAGAAATCATAACACCGGACCAAAAGGTATTTCAGGGAGAAATATCAGAAGCCACTTTTCCAGGAGCTTCAGGTGCTTTCCAAGTATTGAAAAACCACGCTCCTATCGTATCTGCCCTGACCAAAGGCACCGTTTCCTATACTACCAATGACGGAAAGCAGTCTTTAGAAGTGGACGGAGGTGTAGTGGAAGTACGAGAAAATGAAATCATTCTTTTGGCTGAAAAAGTAGTAGGCTGATTAGCTGAAAATATTATTCCCCAAAAGCGGACCCAAACAGGTTCGCTTTTTTTTGCCTCATTTCATAACCACTTCTATCAAATAAAAACTTTCTATATCCTTTATTTCCCCATGAAAAGGACTGTCTTTCATAAGGAGGTACTCCTTCAATAACGCCCCTTGCCAAACACCAACAAACACATCGTTCTCCTCATCCACAGCTTGAATTGGAGGTAGTGCCATGTGATAACGTTCCTTTTCTAATAAAGCCCTACCATTAGCGATTACCCTATGTTCAGATTTTGAATAGAGAGAATAAAATCCCTTATTTTCTTCATCAAAGGACCTAATTAACACATAATTACTAGCCTCCTTCCACTCTCCTCCAAATCTGGATTTCCCCTCAAAAAGAGAATTGATCTTACCAAAATCCCGATCATGGGATTTAAATAATGCCACATTCGGCAAAATAATTTCCTGTTCCCAATGCTCTGAAATAGGGTTGGGCTGATATTTTATAGCAAATCGTTTTATCAATGTATCGGGCGATTGGACATGATAAATCGTAGGATCATAATTCTGATAAAACCTGATGGAACCCTTATAAAGCTCAAAAGGATTGATTGGTGTAACCACTAAAACCCCATCCAACCCCGGCGAATAATTTAAAGCCGTCTTTTTCAAACTGAATTCTTTGTCCAAAAACCCCAATTTATAGTACACATCATTATACGGGCCATTATGATGACTATATGATTTAAATCCAACGTAACCTTGTCCTCCAACCATAGGAATTACATTGTTAAAAATGAGCGGATCTTTGGTCCTAAATGAGCTGTCAGCAATAAATTCCTTATCAAAAACCACAATTTTTTTCAGGTTGAAATCATAGATTTCCAAACAGCCTTCTTCATTTAACCAATAATCATTTATTTGTCGTACTTCTAATGGCCCCGCCCCCTTTCTCGCCTACTTGCTTAACCAACTTCCCCAGCCTATCATAGACTTTGACTTCACCTGACTTAAATCGATCAAATAAGATATAATGATCCTTAGTAATCAAAACCCTATCCACTCCCTTTAAATAATTACCATCTTTGTCTTCTAGTGGCACAAAACGGATTTCTTTTATTAAGGATGAGACATCCACACTGTCCTCAATTATTTCAGTGTTTATGACGATGGTCTCTCCACCTTCTTGAATGGATTCTTTTGCTTGAGAGCAGCCCAATAATAAAGCCAGCACAAAAAAATAATATTTAGTCATTTGATAAAAATTCAATCTCGGTTTGACAACAATTTTTTTACGTAGCTCCTAAAAATAAATACAAAACTGCCGCCAGGCAAGCGCCGGCCAAAGGCCCCAAAACAGGCACCCAGCTATAACTCCAGTCACTGCTCCCCTTCCCCTTTATCGGCAAAAGCTGATGGACCAATCTTGGTCCCAAGTCCCTCGCGGGGTTTATCGCATAGCCTGTTGTTCCTCCCAAGCCCAAACCGATCACCCACACCAACAGGGCTACAGGCAATGCCCCTAGGGCCCCTAAGCCAACGGGAGTATTGTCCGCATCCTCAAGAGCAGCCCCTGTGGAGTACAAAATCACAAAGATCAGCACAAAGGTCCCGACAAACTCCGAAAAGAAATTGGAAGCATAGTTTCTAATAGCCGGCCTCGTGGCAAAGGGAACAAACTTTAAAACAGGATCTTCCGTCAGATCAAAGTGATCTTTATATATTAACCAAGCAACAAAAGACCCAAAACCGGCGCCTAAAACCTGGGCCAAAATATACCCCGGAACAAGCTCCCAATTAAACACACCCGCTATGGCCAGCCCCACACTTACTGCAGGGTTGATATGTGCGCCACTATGTGGCCCTGCCACCACCACAGCGATAAAAACGGACAATGCCCACGCAGTGGTGATCACCATCCAGCCACCGTTGTTCCCCTTGGTATCCTTTAAGACCACATTGGCCACCACTCCAGACCCCGTGGTCAGCAGCAAAGCTGTCCCGATAAATTCTGCTAAATAAACATTCATTATATGATCACTTTGTTTTAAAAATCCGGTACTAGATACTTATCCCCCATCTTCCACCCAGTCTTTGGATCTTTCCACCGCCTTGTGCCAAAAATGCAATTTTTCCGCTGCCGATTCAGGATCCAATTCGGGCTTAAAACTGGCATCTTCCTCCCAGAGCTGCTCCAGCTCTTCAGGGTTCTTCCAATACCCAATCGCCAGCCCCGCAAGATAAGCGGCTCCCAAAGCGGTAGTTTCTGTCACTTTGGGCCTCCTCACTTGACGCTGTATCAGCCCAGCCTGGAACTGCATCAAAAAGTCATTGGCAGAAGCCCCGCCATCCACACGCATCTCCTTGGTTTTCTCACCGGAATCTTTCTCCATGGCATGGATGACATCGTATACCTGATAGGCTATGGCTTCCAAGGCCGCCCTGGCAAAATGTGCCCTTGTAGTACCTCTGGTAATGCCAAAGAATGCACCTCTGGCATCCTGATCCCAATATGGTGCACCCAAACCGGTCAAAGCAGGAACAAAATAAACACCACCGTTATCACTTACCCGTTTGGCCAAGGCTTCGCTTTGTCCCGATTCCTCCACTATCTTCAAACCATCGCGCAACCATTGGATGGCAGCTCCACCTATAAACACACTTCCTTCCAAGGCATATTGTACCTTTCCATTGATTTCCCAAGCTATGGTGGTCAGCAATTGATTCTTTGACTGCACGGGCTTCTCCCCGGTGTTCATCACCAGAAAACAACCTGTACCATATGTGGTCTTGGCCATCCCTGGACGGGTGCACAGCTGCCCAAACAAGGCTGCCTGCTGATCCCCGGCTATTCCGGAAATGGGTATTTTTGCCGACAGTACATCTCCCGCCGTGGTACAATAGGTCTCACTACAGGATTTTACCACAGGCAAAATCTCTTCGGGAATATCAAACAATTCCAACAGTTCCTTATCCCATTTTTTCTCATGTATATTAAACAACATGGTCCTGCTGGCATTGGTCATATCGGTAAGGTGCTCTTGCCCTTTGGTCAGCTTCCACACCAACCAGCTGTCCACCGTACCAAAACACAGCTTCCCTGCCTTTGCCCTCTCCCTTGCCCCTTCCACATGATCTAAAATCCATTTAATCTTTGTTGCAGAAAAATAAGCATCTATGATCAGACCTGTTTTACGGTTGATCTTTTCCGAGAGCCCTTTACTCTTGAGTTCATTACAAAAGGCAGAAGTACGCCGGTCCTGCCACACGATGGCTTTATAGATGGGCTTACCGGTTTCCCTGTCCCAAACGATGGTTGTTTCGCGTTGATTGGTGATCCCAATGGCCGCAATTTGCTTGGGGGAAATTTCTGCTTGGGCAATCACCTCCAAAATCACAGAGGCCTGTGAAGTCCAGATTTCCTTTGGGTCATGTTCCACCCAGCCAGACTTTGGGAAGTATTGTTTGAAATCCTTTTGTGCCATGGCCACCGGATGGCCTTTTTTATCAAAAAGAATGGCCCTGGAGCTGGTAGTACCTTGATCCAAGGCCATGATAAACTGGTTGTTTGGGGTCATTGTTTTATGATTTGATAAGATATTTTTTTGCCACTTTTGTAAAATCTGCCAATTCCTCTTCTTCCCAAGCTTCTGTCTTGCCCATCTCCTGAGCCATTATCTTAACCACCTTGGGAGCCATTTCCAAAGCTGTCTTTGCATCCAGAATCAAAATTCTCATTCTTCTGGACAACACATCTTCCAACTTCAAAGCCATTTCCTCCCTTACAGCCCAGATCACCTCGCCCACAGTATAGGGGTAAGCAGGATGAAGTAATTTTGCGTAAGAGGGATTTGCTTTGATCATTTCCAAAAGGGCCACCACCTCACTTCCATACCTCCTCCAATGACCTTCCAACACCACCTCTCCATCTCCGTGAAGTTTCACTTCCCAGGACCTGCTCTTCACTATGCTTTCCCCTGTAATTGTAGTAAACCAATCCACTGTATCCTCCCCCATTTTCCTGAAGGTAGTCCACTTTCCGCCCGTCAAGGTTACCAGTCCGGATTTAGAAATGATCACCTTGTGATTTCTGGAAATCTCCTTGGTCTTTACACTGCCTGCTTTAGGTGCGGCCAATGGCCTCAAACCTGCATAAACTGCCAATACATCTTTTTTATGAGGCCTTTTCGCCAGGTACAGACCGGCCGTCTCCAAAATAAAATTGATCTCCCGGGACAAAGCATCCGGCTCTACCTTGATCTTTCCACGAAGGGTGTCAGTCGTTCCTACAATCAATTTACCTTGCCAAGGAATAGCAAAAAGCACCCTTCCATCTGAAGTCTTTGGAATCATCAAGGCATCTTCCCCGCCTAAAAACTCTAGTGGCAAAACCAGATGAACACCTTGACTGGGCTGGATCATCCTTCTGCTGCCAGGCTGATCCAGCAGCAATATCTTATCCGCAAAGACTCCAGTGGCATTCACCACCATCTTGGCCCTTACTTTGTAATTTTTCTTTCCAATAAGGTCCCTGACTCCCACTCCATAAACCCTTTCATCTTGTCCTTTCAACAGGCTACTTACCCTTGCATAATTGACTACACAGCCCCCCATATCCACACAGGTCTGGGCGATACTCAATGCCAGCCGGGCATCGTCAAAAGCCCCGTCATGATAGACCACCCCTCCCAACAATCCATCTTGCTTTATCCTTGGAAGCCTTCTGGTAGTTTCCTCCTTTGAAATAAAATAAGAATCACCTAAGCTCAACCAGCCGGACATCCAATCATAAATCTTCAATCCCATTGTATAGCGGAGCTTGCCCAAATACGAATAAATGGGAATGATAAAAGGCTGCACATTGGTCAGGTGGGGAGCACTTCGCAACAATCGCCCCCGCTCCCTTAAGGCCTCCCAAACCAGTAAAATATCACCTTGGGCCAAATACCTCACTCCTCCATGAACCAACTTGGTACTTCTACTGGATGTTCCTTTTGCAAAATCGTGTGCTTCAAAAAGTGCTACACTCAAGCCCCTGGATAGCGCATCCAGCGCCACACCTAATCCTGATGCCCCTCCGCCAATGACCACGATATCCCAAACGTTATCTTTGTCTTGCAATTGTCGAAGGTTACGGGCTCTGTCCATAGGTTTTTTATAAAAATATTGAAATAAGATATAAAAAATCAGCAGCTAAAACCAGTCTAGAGGATTTTCATCTGTGAAAAACACTGTTTTCCATGATTAATCAAATGGAATCTCACAAACCTTCCGGAAATACTGTAAATGTCCACAGTCGACAGTCAACCGTCAACAGTGGACTTTGGACCAAAAAAAAGGAGCTTTTAAAGCTCCTCTTCTCTTTCCAACATCAATATCGCATTTTGGGATACGATATAGAATTTTTCACCTTCATAAATAACTTCGTGCGCTCCGTTCAGCAAAAAAATGGCCAAATCCCCCTCTTTCGCCTGCAAGGGAACATAACGGATATTTTCTTCTTTTTCTTTCCAAGGCTCGTCATCCTCCACGTGCATGGGAATGGGATAGCCCGGTCCAGCCTTGATAATATATCCCTGTTGGACTTTTTCCTTTTCCTGCACTCCAGGTGGCAGGTACAATCCGCTGGAAGTTTTTTCGCTGGCTTTCTTGGGCTTGATCAACACTCGATCACCGACCACCACCAGTTTTCTCAGTTTATTATCCTCTGGGCAATTGGATCAACGTCAGTTCAACGGGAACACATATTCAGAACAGCGATGGTGGAGCATCCC
>NZ_BAAHAP010000118.1:0-13650 GCF_054777495.1 Echinicola sediminis
CTACGTGCAATTCATTGAGCAGTTTGACAATCGCAAGCGGGGTGTTTTCTCCCGATAGGGGGGGATTGTGATGAAAAAACACCATTAGAGCGGCTAAAGCCCTAATTCCAGTTAGGGCAGGCAAATATAAGGTCTTACTTTCACTCAAGATTTAGTGGTTTTAAAAAAATATCTGTTGAACATCATCCACAAAGGTCATTACCATCATTAAAATGTCGGTGAACGGGTTTTTTATGGAAATATACTAACTAAAATGTTTAGGTTAAAGAAGAACTTGTCGTCAGCTGCTCCTACAAATCCTTCAATTAAAATTCAACTATCACAAAAACCATAAGGAGAAAATGCCTTGTTTGGATCAAGGTAGGCCTTATTGAGGCAGTGGAGAAGGATAATTGCGGATAACTGACGTTTTTTTGCTAGCCCATCTTGCAGTTATTGATGTACTTTTGAAACATGGTACAAGCCGAAAAATTGGCTTTTGATTGAATTTAAAGAACCCTAATTATTAAAATGAATACGCAAAGCAAGGCGATCAACATCCTACATTCAGCAGGGCAAGAGGATTTCTTGAGAAGGTTATTTATAGTGTTTGTGTGGACGCTGGTGATGGTGAACCTTTCCAGTGAGACTTTGGCGCAACAAGATACACCCCGTAGTGCACCTGCTCCCATGTACCGGGATCCCATCTATGATGGTGCGGCTGATCCGGTGATGGTGTGGAACCGGGAAGAGCAATCCTGGTGGATGCTATATACGGCCAGAAGAGCCAATGTGCCCACCCAAGATGTGTCTGCTTATTATGGCAACAGGATTGGAATAGCGGAGACAAAGGATCATGGCCAGACCTGGGTATTCAGGGGATATCTGGATCTTGAGTTTGAACGCGGATGGAACACGTTCTGGGCTCCTGAAGTGATTTACCATGATGGCAAGTACCATATGTTTGTTTCTTATATCCAAGGGGTCCGTAACCACTGGGGAGGAGCCAGCAATATTCATTATTTCACCAGTGAAAACCTTTGGGATTGGGACCATCAGGGGCCTTTGACGCTTTCCTCTGATAGAATCATCGATGCCACCCTCTTTAAAATGCCTAATGGACAATTCCGAATCTGGTACAAAGATGACAGCCGTGGAGGCATTACCATGGTGTCTGAATCATCAGATTTGGTCCACTGGGAAACAAAGGATGTTCCTGCCATTGGAGGGGGAGCCCATGAAGGGCCAAAAGTATTTGAGTTTAAGGGCCACTATTGGATGTTGACGGATGAGTGGCATGGCCAGCGCGTGTATCGCTCCGAAGACCTCGAAAACTGGGAGAAGCAAGGGCTGATATTGGATAAACCGTCTTCCAGGGAGGATGACACGCCCAGTGGAGCGCATGGAGATGTATTGGTGTTTGGGGATAAGGCCTATGCTTTTTATTTCACCCATCCAGGAAGGGACAGCCATTCAGCAACCAAACCGGACCAAACTTTCCATGAAAACCACCGGACCACCATTCAGGTGGCACCACTGACATTTGATGGAGAAACATTACAGGCAGATAGAAGCCAGCCTTTTGACTTTTACTTGCCTGCTATAAAAGATTAAAACCACCAATCTATAACCTAATACCTATTGTAAAACCTGTTGTGGGCCGGCTTCATAAATTGATTCTACAATTTATGAAGTAAAGGCTCCAGCAAAAAAGTAAACCCAAAATGATCCGTAAAGAGTGTTTAGCAAAAACCATTCTTTCCTTTGCCACTTGCGGCATCTTAATAGGATGCCAGTCCATTGCGCAGGAAAGGGGAAGTCTGGAGAGATCAATAGATTTTCAGCAGCCCATTTATCAGGAATTGGCTTTAGGGGAGATCCAGCCAAAGGGATGGTTACGCAGTCAGTTGCAAATCATGCGGGATGGGGCGACCGGACATTTGGATGAGACCCATGATAAGATCCACCACAGCAACAGTGGCTGGCTAGGAGGCAAGGGGGATGCCTGGGAAGAAACACCCTATTGGTTAGACGGGGCAGTTCCCTTGGCTTACCAGGTGGATGATGAAGGATTAAAAGTCAAGGTCCAAAAGTACGTCGACTGGGTGATGGAAAACCAACGTGCTTCAGGGTATTTTGGAGGGATTACCGAGTATGAAAGAGAAAACGGGAAAGAGGTCACTCTTGAAAACCTGAAAGAGGCCGGTGCGGATTGGTGGCCGAAGATGGTGATGCTTAAAGTGCTGAAACAATACTATTCCGCAACAGGTGACCAGCGGGTAATTGACTTTATGAATAAATACTTTGCTTTCCAATTGAAGGCATTGAAGCGGGTACCCATTGGCAACTGGACAGAATGGGCAGAATCGCGAGGGGCAGAGAACGTGATGATGGCCCAATGGCTCTACCAGCAAACCGGCAACGAAAAGCTTCTGGAACTGGCCGAGCTGATCGAGTCCCAGTCTTACGCTTGGAGTGACTGGTTGGGCAATCGGGACTGGGTGATTTGGGCAGCAGCTTATCAGGGGAATGACAGGTGGATGCACCGCCATGCGGTGAATGTAGGTATGGGATTAAAATCCCCGGCAATCAATTACCAAAGAACAGGAAATGAAAAATACCTGAAGGCACTAAAAACCGGTTGGAATGACCTGATGACGCTACATGGACTGCCTATGGGGATTTTTTCCGGGGATGAGGACCTGCACGGCAATGCCCCAACCCAAGGGGTGGAGCTTTGTGCCATTGCGGAGTCCATGTATTCCTTGGAGCAGGCCATTGGCATTACAGGAGATACGGAGTATATGGATGCGCTGGAGCGCATGACCTTCAATGCCCTTCCCGCCCAGACCAACGATGACTATACGATGAAGCAATATTTTCAAATTGCCAATCAGGTACATATTAAAAGGGGAGTTTTCCATTTTTCTCTTCCTTTTGGACGGGAGATGAACAATGTCTTAGGTGCGAAAAGTGGCTACAGTTGCTGTTTAGCAAATATGCATCAAAGCTGGACGAAATTCACCCAGCATTTATGGTACAAAACGCCTGAAAACGGGCTGGCAGCAGTAGCCTACAGTCCGAATGAATTGAAGACCACTGTGGGAAAGGACCATGTTCCGATTACGGTTGTAGCCAATACCCAATATCCTTTCGAGCATCAGGTGGAATTAAAGATCAGCCTTGAAAAACCCTGCCAATTTCCTTTGGAACTGCGCATCCCTGAATGGGCTGAAGGAGCTACGGTCTTGGTAAATGGTATCCCGGAAAAGGCAGAAGCAGGAAAGATGTGGCGATCGGAGCGTACTTGGAAGGATGGAGATATCCTTAAACTCGATTTTCCAATGCAGTTAAAAGTTTCCGATTGGGGGCGAAACAGCCGGGCAGTAGAAAGGGGACCACTGGTATATGCCCTAAAATTGGACGAAAAATGGGAAAAGGGCCAGGAGCAAGTGGAAGGAGCCTATTGGTCGGTATATCCTACCAATGAATGGAATTACGGGTTGCTTCAAGAAATTGTCAATGCGCCTGAAGACCATTTGGAGGTGAAGAAAACAAAGGCAATCAGCGATGAATTTGTGTGGAATCTAGACCATGCACCGATAGAAATCATCGCCAGGGGGAAACAAATACCTGATTGGAAAATCATCAATGATGTAGCCCCTCAGCCGGTAACAGACCGGGGAGGATTATATATGGGAAAAGTAGAGCAAGAAGTAGAGGAGCTGACCTTGGTGCCTTTTGGCTTTACCAAAATCAGGGTAGTGGCTTTTCCGGTAGTGAAGTAAAGAGGGGAGTGAAGCAATCAAACCTTAAAAATGAGGGGGAACCAAGTTGAAAAATGAATATTTTAAACCAATGAAATTCAATCAATACCTAAAAATAATTGGCCTTGCCTGCCTGCTCTACAGTTCATCTATAGGGTTATTATGGGCGCAGCAAATGATGTTTGCCGATTCGAGCAGGTTGGGCAGGCCATTTTCCAAAGATCCCCATGTAGTGAAGTTTGAGGGCAGGTACCTGATGTACTTTTCCATTCCTCCAGTTCCAGGAAAGCCCGGAGGTTGGGGAATTGGAATTGCGGCCAGTCAGGACCTGATCCAATGGGAGAAAGTGGGAGAAATAGCCCCTAAAGAAGCCTATGAAAAGAACGGTTTCTGTGCACCGGGCGCCTTGGTAAAAGAGGGCAAGGTACATCTCTTTTACCAAACCTATGGAAACGGGGCCAAGGACGCCTTATGTCATGCCTATTCGGATGATGGCATCCACTTCACGAGAAACAGCACCAATCCCATTTTTGCGCCGGAGGCCAATGACTGGAGTAATGGAAGGGCCATAGATGCGGAAGTCTACCCCTTTAAAGGAAGCTATTTCCTTTATTTTGCCACCCGCGATCCTTCGGGGCAAATCCAGATGCAGGGTGTGGCCAAGGCTCCCGGAAATACCGATTTTAAACGGGAAGACTGGACATTGGCCAAAGATGCTTCTATCTTAAAACCTGAGTTGGACTGGGAAGGCAAATGTGTGGAAGGGGCCTCGATCATTGAAAAGAACGGAAAGTTATACATGTTTTATGCGGGGAGCTATAATAATGCCCCCCAGCAAATCGGTGTGGCACACAGTGAGGATGGGGTAAATTGGACCAGGCTGTTTGATCAGCCATTTCTGGCCAATGGAAAAGAAGGGGAGTGGAACAGCAGTGAATCCGGTCACCCGCATATTTTTGAGGACAAGGATAGTGGCAAAACCTTTTTGTTTTACCAAGGCAATGATGACCATGGAAAGACCTGGTGGCTTTCCAACGTGGAAGTGAAATGGCGCAAAGGCAAGCCCCAATTGAAAAAGTAATCGGACGAATATGAATAATTTAACTAAGTTTTACGCTTTAATCCTGGCTTTAGGCTTATTGTTAGGAGGCTGTCAGGGCCCCAAGCAGCAGGAGAGCAAAGAGGAAGAGGCTTTTCAGATGATCAACCCTGTTTTGCCCGGGGATCATCCTGATCCTACGGTGGTAAAGGTAGGAGACTATTACTATGCCTCAGCCACTTCCAATGAGTGGGCTCCATTGTTTCCTATTTTTAAATCAGCGGATTTGCTGAATTGGGAAGTGGTCAATTACGTATTTCCTGAGGGAGCCCCCGCATGGGCAAGGAATAATTTCTGGGCCCCAGAACTTCACTATGATGAAAAACAGGGGAAGCTGTATGCTTACTATACGGCCAGGGACAAGGAAAGCAACCGCCTGAGCGTGGCCGTTGCCAGTGCGGATTCACCCGAAGGGAACTTTACGGATCACGGTCCCTTGGTAGCCCAAGAAGCAGGTTCGATTGATGCTTTTGAAGTGAGGGATGAAAATGGAAAGCTGTATTTGACCTGGAAGGAAGACGGGAACAGCAGGGGATTGCCCACACCGATATGGGCGCAGGAAATCAATGAAGAGCGGACAGAGCTTATAGGAGAGCCCCATGAACTTTTCAGGAACGATGAGGAATGGGAACTGAATTTAGTGGAAGGGGTATGCATATTCCGGGAAAACGGATATTTCTATGCCACGTATTCTGCCGGATCCTGCTGTGAAAAAGCCTGCAACTATAAAGCAGGGGTGGCCCGAGCAAAGCAACTTTTGGGGCCCTGGGAAAAATATGATCAAAACCCCATTCTCCAGGACAATGAAAACTGGAAGTGTGCCGGTCATGGTACCGTAGTCAAAAAAGGCGGGGACCATTACCTATTGTACCATGCTTACAGCACCGAGGGAAGTGTTTATGTAGGTAGGGAAGGGGTTTTGGAAAAGCTACAGTGGAACGAGGAGGGCTGGCCTTACTTTGACAATACGGCCAAGTACAATCGGGAAAAAGCTTCCTTGACGTTTACGGATGACTTTAATCCTTCATTGGATAAAATATGGCAGTGGAGGGTAACACAGGATATTCAGTATACTACCGGGGAAAACGGTTTGATGCTGCAGGCTTCTGAGGAGAATGAAGGATTGGGTACTTTATTGGTACAAAAATCCACTTCTCCTGATTATGAGATAGAGGTGAGTATAGCTCCTGAAAATACAGATGCTATAGGCGGGGTTATGTTGGTGGGAGGAGCACACAATGGTTTTGGAGCACCCGTGGCAGGGATAGGAATCGCTCTGGACAAGGATCAAGTGCTTCTTTTGGAAAACCGGGACAGACAAGTGGAGATCAAGGCTGAAGCGGCAAGAGAGGGGAACCAAACTGTTCAATTGAAAATGGCGGTGAGAGAGGGGCACCTGTTACGTTTTTCCTATACCGATGCTGAGGGGAATTGGCTGCCATTGGGTGAAGAGACAGATGCCGCCCATTTGGTTCCTTGGGGAATGGGCTACCGCCTGGGGCTATTTGCAAAGGGAGAAATGGCCGAGTCGGTGAATTTTAAACAGGTAAAGATCGAGCATCAGTAAGCCGATGAAATAAAACTAACGATTACAAATAACCCAATATAAAGATGAAAGCACAACAAGGAATTTTGGCATTTGCCCTGATGGGAGCAGTCGCCTGTCAAAGCAAATCCACCAATGATGGAGCCAGTGCCTCTGAGGCCTCCAAAGAAGCTGAACTGTCCGGAAATCCTATTTTTGAAGGATGGTACGCAGACCCTGAGGCGATTGTTTATGATGATACCTATTGGATCTATCCCACATACTCCGATGAATATGAAAAGCAGGTGTTTATGGATGCTTTTTCATCAAAGGATTTGGTGAACTGGACCAAGCATGAGCAAATTATCGATACCACGGAAGTGAAATGGGCCGAAAAGGCGATGTGGGCACCAGGAGTGATCAGCAAGGACGATAAATATTACCTGTTCTTTGCGGCCAATGATGTGCATGAGGGAGAAGTCGGCGGTATCGGCGTGGCGGTGGCTGACCAGCCTCAGGGGCCTTTTAAGGACCTGCTTGGTGAGCCCCTGATCAATGAAATAGTCAATGGTGCACAGCCGATTGACCAATACATTTTCAAGGACAAGGATGGTACTTACTATATGTATTATGGTGGTTGGGGACATTGCAATGTGGTGAAGTTGAACGCTGATTTTACGGGAATAGTCCCTTTTGAGGATGGTGAAGTGTACAAGGAAGTGACCCCTGAAAGCTATGTGGAGGGACCATTTATGTTTATCAGAGACGGAAAGTACTATTTCATGTGGTCGGAAGGCGGCTGGGGAGGACCGGATTATTCTGTTGCTTACGCCATTGCGGACAGTCCTTTTGGCCCGTTTAAAAGGGAAGGAAAAATCCTTCAGCAAGACCCCGAAGTAGCCACTGGTGCCGGTCACCATTCGGTGATTCAGGTTCCGGGAGAGGATGAGTATTACATCGTTTACCATAGAAGGCCATTGACAGAAACGCATCATAACCATCGGGTAACCTGTATCGATAAGATGGAGTTTGATGAAAACGGAAAAATCAAACCGGTGAAAATCACCTTTGAAGGGGTGGCGGAAAGAGCGGTAAATTAGCTAGTCCACGGTCCACCGTTGACTGTCGACCGTGGAGCCAAAAAAAAAACATCCTGATATAAAAAACTATTCATATGATCAAGACCTATTTAAATCTTATAACCTGCTGTGGGCTATTGGCCCTGGCGACGAGCTGCGGATCAAAAGGCAGTTCAGAAGAATCCACGTCAGTGGCGGTAAACAACACCGAAAAGACTGGTGAGAGATGGTCCAAAGAAAAAGCAAAAGCCTGGTATGCCGAACAAGAATGGTTGGTTGGGGCCAACTTCAACCCCAGCAATTCCATCAACCAACTGGAGATGTGGCAGGAGGATACCTTTTCACCTGAGTTAATCGATAAAGAGCTTGGTTGGGCAGAAGATATTGGGATGAATACCATGCGTGTTTATTTGCATGATCTGGCCTATCAACAGGATCCGGAAGGTTTTTTACAGAGAATGGATAAGATGTTGTCCATTATGGAAAAACATGCTATTAAGCCATTGTTTGTGTTTTTTGATTCTTGCTGGGATCCGTTTGTGGAAGAAGGCAAGCAGCGTGCTCCCAAACCTCATGTGCATAATTCCGGTTGGGTGCAAAGCCCCGGTTACCATGCACTGGCAGATTCCAGTCAATATCCTAGATTGGAAAAGTACGTAAAGGCCGTGGTGGGCAGATTTGCAGATGATGAGCGTATTCTGGGCTGGGATATCTGGAATGAGCCGGACAATGATACAGGGGTATCGTATCGGGATAAGGAGCATCCCAATAAGGTGGATTATGTGCTGCCCTTGATGAAAGAGGCCTTCGCCTGGGCGCGGTCCCAAAATCCGGTTCAGCCATTGACATCTGGTGTTTGGCTGGGTGACTGGTCATCTGAAGAAGTAATGACTCCCATCCAAATCGCCCAGATCCACGAGTCGGATATCATTTCCTTTCACAATTATGATCATCCGGAAGAATTCCAAAAACGCATTGATTGGTTGAAGCGCTATGACCGGCCTATGATCTGTACAGAATACATGGCCCGACCAAATGGAAGTACATTTGAGGGCTTTTTGCCGATTGCCAAAGCCGAGAATATCGGCATGTTCAACTGGGGCCTGGTGGATGGAAAGACCCAAACCAAATACCCTTGGGACAGTTGGGAGAAGGAATATACTGCAGAGCCGGAATTGTGGTTTCATGAGGTGTTTCATACAGATGGCACCCCTTACAAGAAGGCTGAAACAGACCTGATCAAGTCCTTGACGGGAAGATAATAGGGAAATGAACTTTTGGGTTTTAGTTGTATTAATGTTCATGACTTCCTGTTTCCCTTCAGGGACAGGAAGTCACCCTGATCCCAATGATTATACCATCCGTTGGGATACATCGACCCTGGAAAAAGTTTCTCCTGATGGTTTTGGCTATGCAGGATATGCCCGGTCCAGGGAACTGGTAAATGGCCAACTTGGGGTTACTTTTGAGGCCGATGGAAATATTTTTTTTAGGCATAGGAATAATGGAAAGTGGGATGAAGCCATTTTGGTGGCACCGAGAAAAGAAGGCGTAGGCATGTCTGTCCCTGATTTTACCGTGCTTGAAAATGGAGACCTGTTGTTGGGGTACAACCCAAGGCCCCGTAGAAATCAGCCGAATAAGCATTTTTCGATCAGGACTGTCAGAAGTAAGGATCACGGCCGGACTTGGCAGGAGGATCAGTTGGTCTACGAAGCAGGAACTACTTTTGGCAATGGCTGTTGGGAGCCTGTATTTCTCCCTCTTCCTGATGGAAGCATTCAGTTATATTTTGCCGATGAAGGTGTTTTTACCGAATCCGACGAACAGCGGATAGCCATGGTGCAGTCCTCAGATGGCGGCCATAGCTGGAGTGAAAACCCTCAGACTGTCAGCTACCGCAAGGGCAGCCGGGATGGCATGCCAGTACCAATAGTATTGGAGGGCAAAAGGGAAATCGCCATGGCCATAGAAGACAATGGCACTGGGCCTTTTAAGCCTTATATTATTCGCAATGAAGGTTTTGAATGGGGGCACCCGGTGGATGCTGAAAGCCCTCTGAGAAAGTATGCGATGGCCGAACAAATTCCTTCTCATGATTATGCCGGAGCGCCCTATTTGGCCCAATGTAATAATGGCTTGACCTTATTGTCTTTTCAGTGGGGAGCAAAACTGGAAGATGCGCAGATGGCCGTGGCCATAGGGGATGAGCAGGCACTTCACTTTACCAATACTACTTGGCCTTTTGATCTTCCAAAAGGTAAAATTGGACACTGGAACAGTCTTACGGTTTTGTCCGATGGAAGGATTGTGGCACTGACCAGTACCAACGGATATAGCAATACAGGCCAGACGGAAGTATGGATGATCGAAGGGGCATTGGTCAGAAAATAATCCAAATGGTATACCATTTAAAAGCAGATTATACCGAATAGAAAGGAAAAGTAATTTTTGATTTAAAAAAATATGCATCCTTCGAAAAATAAATGGTAATCTAGCAGAAGCAATTTTAGTAGAATTTAATTTAGCACGGATATAAAGTTATGGGATACACTTCCACAAGCCCCAACCTGTTAAGTACCAAAAAGCACTTCGATATATTGGATGGATTACGCGGGGTGGCAGCCTTGATTGTCGTGATCTTCCATTTTATGGAAATCATCATTCCGGATTTTACCGTGAATTTTCTTGCTCATGGGTACCTGGCGGTAGATTTTTTCTTTTGCTTGTCCGGTTTTGTGATAGCCTATGCCTATGACAGTAGGATAAGCCAAATAGGATGGGCTACTTTTTTGAAATTAAGGCTGATCAGGCTTCACCCATTGGTGGTGATCGGTGCGGTTATTGGATTGGTGGCGTTTATTTTTGATCCTTTTGTTTCACTAGTGGACAACTACAGCCTGGGGCAGACTATGGGCATGTTCCTGTCGGCAAGTTTGATGCTTCCTTATCCCATTGTTCCCGAGCGGTATTTTAATATTTTCCACCTCAATCCCCCTACTTGGTCCTTATTATGGGAGTACGTGGCCAATATCTTTTATGCAGTGGTCCTTTTCAGGCTCCGAAACAAAGCACTCTGGATACTTACTGTGATTGCTGCTATTGTGTTAGTGTACACCGTTTCTATCTATGGAAACCTGAGCATTGGCTGGAGTGGGGACAATTTCTGGGGTGGCGGCGCGCGGATATTTTATTCTTTTTTGGCCGGAATGTTAGTTTACCGGTCCGGATGGGTCATAAAGTCTAAGTTGGGATTCAAATCGCTGGCAGCACTGATGATGCTGGCGTTTTTGGCACCTTTTTCAGAAGCGACCAATATCTTCCTAGAGCCACTGATCGTTATTTTTTATCTGCCTTTCCTGGTAGCATTGGGAGCGGGCGCGGAACTGGCTCCATCTGATAAGCAGGTATGTGTCCTTTCTGGGGAAATATCCTATCCCCTGTATATGGTGCATTATCCCTTTATTTGGCTCTTTTACAGCTATTGGGAGCGGTTTTCCCCGTCCTTTCAGGAGCAGGTGCTGATCATGTGTGTAGGGACACCTTTGTTAGTGATATTGGCTTATATCGTAATGAAGTATTTGGATATGCCCATTCGTCAGTATTTTAAGGATAGGTTAAAGAGAAAGAGAAGGACTTTGGAGAAGGTGGTTGGCTGATTTTGACGGGATTCAAGATTGGTAGTGATTGTCCACCAAGGCCCGGGCTTTAGCGGAAAAGAGTTTTCCCAATTAGTAGATATGGCGGCTCACTTCGACAAGCTCAGTGACCGTAAGCTATTTCAGGTTGTGATCCGGGCTTAACTAAATTCAGCCCATAGGGTATGGGACTGGGGTTTGATACTGCCGATCAGAGAATCACACTTTCTATGCGATACTATAAATGACTGGTTTTTCCTCTGCGATCCCAGCGGCCTCATTGGTTAATTTTAGACATATTTTCGCTTGCCCCGTTTTCGGCTTGAATAGAGCCCTATAAAAGCAAAAAGCTATGAAACAAAATCCCATAGCTTTAGTCAATTAACAATAAACCCAAAATAACCAGCTGTAGGAGAAGGACTCGAACCTCCACGGGGCAGTTAGGCAAAACACGAGCTCGATATTTGCTTTTTTCTGGAATCCCCACCCCCGAGACAGGAGGGCTTGTCTGCCAATTTCAACACCCTACAGTATGTAAGAACCTTTTGTTCTTTGATGATGATATAAAGGTAATAGAAGGGTTTTTGTTTTGCAAATTATTCAATGAAATATTTTAAAAATTTTACATTTGTTAACAAATATGTTGTTTTATTGATGATTTGATAGATGGTTTTTTGAGGTGGGGAGTGATGGTCTGATGGGGTAAAAATGCCGTTTTCCAGTGACTTTAGCAGCTTTTGAGACAAAGTGCCGGAAAATAGCTATTTCAAGAAGGAATATTTTGATAGGCATCAGACAAAATATCCTAGTTTTAGGGATTGATAAATAAGTCTTTTAAAATGAACATATTTTACTCCCCAAAAATAATAGCCTTAAGCTGTTCGGTACTGATAGGTTTGTCAGCATGTAAGAAGAAAACCAGTTCTACCAACGAAATTATCGACAAACAGACCAGGGAAGTTGCTGCTCCTTACAGTAATCCATTGGACGTGGAGTTTGGTGATCCCTACATCCTCAATGATGGCAATGGCAGGTATTATATGTATGGTACCGGCGGGGGAGCTGAGGATGGTTTTGCTGCTTATTCTTCGGTGAATTTGGTGGACTGGAAATTTGAAGGGCAGGTATATCGGGGAAATACAGCAAATTCCTGGGCGAGCAAATTCTTTTGGGCACCGGAAGTATATAAGATCGAGGGGAAATACTATATGTTTTTCAGTGCCCAATGGAAGGTCAACCCCACCAACGAAGAAGAGAATTTCATGATCGGAGTGGCCGTTTCGGATAGTCCTACAGGACCCTTTACAGAGATGTACGACCGGCCCATTTTTGATCCGGGCTATCCCATCATCGATGCCAATGTCTATCAGGAAGACGGAAGATATTATCTCTATTATTCCAGGGCCTGCTACAAGCATCCCGTGGAGAGCGAAGTGGCTGAGTGGGCAAGGGAGAAAGGCTGGTATGAAGAGATAGAGGAGAGTTGGATCTATGGAGTGGAGTTAAAGCCTGATTTTTCCGGAGTCATCGGGGAACCGGTTTTATGTCTTAGACCCCCTGTGAAAATGGATGATGCGCAAGCGGAATGGGAAAGCCGATCGGTGACCAAACATGAGGTCAACAGGAGATGGACAGAAGGCTCGGTGATTTTCAAAGAGGGAGCTACCTACTATATCATGTATTCCAGCAATTTCTATGCGGGAGAAAACTATGCCGTTGGATATGCGACGGGAAAGAGCCCTTTAGGTCCTTTCACAAAGGCCAACAATAATCCGGTGCTGGAGCTTAATACCCACAAAGGAGGAGAAGTAACCGGTACTGGTCATAATAATATTGTTTTCTTGGAAAACGGAGAAATGTACTGTGTATATCACGGTAGGACCAAAGCTTCTGGCCAGGATAGGGTAGTGTTTTTGGATAAAATGGAAATCAAGGATGATGGTCAATTAGTGGTTTATGGACCAACGACCACTCCTCAGTCAATGCCTTTGGAGTAAGAAGTATCAACTATAATGTATCAAGTACAAAGTACGAAGTATCAAGTACTTTGATAAAAAGAAGAGAGATAGTTTTTAGCTTGTCTGTATTAAGCTGGCTTTCGGCTCAAATAGCTGATAAACAGATATATTTTTTCGTATGCAGGGGGCCAGCCCAGGTCATAGCAGGTATTTTTTGACCACACCTATCTTCCGTATTCAGTGATAAAGATAAACGCAGATAAGGTCATCCGTTCATTATAAATCTGTGTGAATCAGATTTGTCCGTGGTTTACACTAACCTAATTCTGATAGGGACAGATAAAAGATGTAGCTGATTTATTAGTCTTGTCAGAAATATGGCTTGATTTTCCCGATTTGGCTTGAAAGAAGCGTATAAAAGCAAAAAAGCCATGAAACAAAATCTCATAGCTTTAGTCAATTAACAATAAACCCAAAATAACCAGCTGTAGGAGAAGGACTCGAACCTCCACGGGGCAGTTAGGCAAAACACGAGCTCCATGTTTGCTTTATCCCTAGCTCCCCACCCCCGAGACAGGAGGGCTTGTCTGCCAATTTCAACACCC
>NZ_BAAHAP010000119.1:0-13449 GCF_054777495.1 Echinicola sediminis
GGGAAGGACTCGAACCTCCACGGGGCAGTTAGGCAAAACACGAGCTCGATATTTGCTTTTTCCTGGAATCCCCACCCCCGAGACAGGAGGGCTTGTCTGCCAATTTCAACACCCTACAGTATGTAAAGACCTTTTGTCTTTTCCTTATGATACAAAGGTAGTACAGGTCGGTTTAAATTCAAATATTTTCAATAAAAAAGTTTAAAATTTATACTATTTGTAATGAATTAATGTTTTTTATACTGATTTAATAATGCAGGTTTTGGCTTTATGCCCTTGTTTTGCGATTTTCATAATCCCGGGCGGTTCCTGTATGTTTGGTTTGATTTTGCGTACTTCATTAGCATTCCAATGGTATAAGGGCGTATACTCAAAAACATCACCATGTTTTTTCCTCGAGTTGGAAAGCATAGAAAACCTTCCAGGTTTTACGGTCGCACATCGTTGCTGCTAGATTTTCCGCTTATCAACCTGGAAGGTTTCTGAATCCCCTTATGACGTCTGTAAAGTAGGATAAATGTGATTCTATATTATATCAGTCCGGCTCGCTTAAGCAATGCTTCTGGTTTGGGTTCCCTTCCACGGAAGCGTTTGTAAAGTATGGACGGGTGGACTTTTCCACCTGCAGATAGGACGTGTTCTTGAAAAGCCTTGGCGGTTACCGGATCAAAGATGCCGTTTTCAAGAAACATCTCAAAAGCATCTGCATCCAATACCTCTGCCCATTTATAGCTGTAATATCCTGCTGCATAGCCTCCCTGGAAAATATGGGAAAAAGCGGTGGACATCAGTGTGCCTTCCACAGCCGGAAGCAGTTCTGTAGGTCGCATGGCTGCCTTTTCAAAATCGAACAAGGAACCCACTTTGGAAGGATCAGCACTGTAATAGGCCATGTCCAGCAAGCCAAAGCTTACCTGCCTGAGGGTTTGATAGCCCTGATGGAAGTTTGCCGCGTTTTTAATTTTGGTAATCAATTCCTCAGGGATCTTTTCTCCGGTTTTATAATGCTTGGCGAAAAGGTCCAGGCATTCTTTTTCGTAGCACCAGTTTTCAAAAATCTGGGAGGGCAGTTCCACAAAATCCCAATAGACATTGGTCCCGGACAAAGACTCGTAAGTGCCATTGGCCAGCATGCCGTGAAGGGCATGTCCAAATTCGTGGAAAAGGGTGGTCACTTCATTAAAGGTGAGCAGCGAGGGCGTGCTTTTGGTGGGTTTGGTAAAATTACATACAATGGAAATATGGGGACGGTGATCCCGGTCTCCCTCTCTGGATTGGCCGCGGTATGCGGTCATCCAGGCACCGTTTCTCTTTCCTGGTCTTGGGAAAAAGTCGGCATAAAATACCGCAAGATGCTTTCCTGTTTCAGTATCCTTGACCTCGTAGGCGGTGACGTCTTCATGATAAACAGGGATGTTTTCATTGCGAATGAAATCCAGCCCATAGAGTTTTCCTGCAGTAAGGAATACCCCATTGATGGTGTTTTCCAGTTCAAAATAAGGCTTGGTCAGTTCATCGTCCACCTCAAACTTTGCCTTTTTGAGTTTTTCGGAATAATAGCCGAAATCCCATTTTTCGAGTTTTTCCGGCCCACCGTTTTTCCGGGCAAATTCGGTCAGTTCTTTAAGTTCTTCCTTTGCTTTGGGCTTTGCTTTTTCGAGCAGATCACTGAGAAAGGCGCTTACCTCAGGAGCGCTTTTGGCCATTCTTTCCTCTAGGACAAAGTCGGCATATCTTGGATAACCAAGTAAATTGGCCCGTTGGTTTTTCAGTTCCAGTATTTCATGGATGATCTGTTGATTGTCCAGTTCATCACCTTTGCAGGATTTGGTATTATAAGCCATGAAGATCTCTCGGCGGAGTTCCCGGTTGTCGGCATAGGTCATAAAAGGAACATAGCTGGGGAAAGCCAGGGTAAAGACCCATTTGCCCTCTTTTCCTTTTTCTTGGGCGGCCTGAGCGGCAGCTTCCACCACGACTTCAGGAAGTCCTGATAGATCGGCCTCCTTATCGATGACCAGTTCGTATTTGTTGGTCTCTGCAAGAACATTCTCGCCAAAGGCGAGGCTTTTTTGAGAGAGCTCTTTGTCTATTTCGCGAAGTGTTGCTTTGTCCTCTTCCGATAGGTTGGCACCGTTTCTTACAAAGGACTTGTAGGTTTTGTCCAGCAGGGTTTCCTGTTCCTCGTTTAGCTGGAGCTGGTCTTTTTGTTGGTAGACCTGGTTTACCAGGTCAAAAAGCTGTTTGTCCAGCAGGATGTCATTGGAATGGGCAGTGAGCAAAGGGGAAATTTCCCTGGCCAACTTCTGGATTTCTTCATTGGTTTCGGCTGCATTGAGGTTAAAGAAAATGCCGGAGATGATGTTCAGCTTTTTGCCCGTCTTGTCCAGCGCTTCAATAATCGATGAAAAATTGGCGTTTTCGACAGATTTGATGGCTTCAATTTCCAGCTTAGCCTCCTTGATGGCTTCTTGGATGGCTGGTAAAAAGTGTTCATTCTTTATTTTATCAAAAGGTGCCGTTTCAAATGGTGAATTGAATTTTTCCAATAATGGATTCATATGTCAACTGTTCTTTTATAATAAGTTCAATGCATTTACGGTAATGCAGAGGTAAAGTTAATGATTTTGGCAGCACTCTCTAAATGGAGTGCCGATGCGGTGACATCGGATGTCTTACCGGATTGGTTTCGGGAAAACGGCCAGGCTTTCCGCATTGTCATTCCCTACAGCTTGGACGGCGAAGAAATAATTGTCTTTGGAGTAGGGTAAGGTGATTTCCAGCTCCTCTGTAAAGAATTTTTTCTCCCAAACTGGAGAGCTGGTTTCCCGCATGAGTACATAATATCCTTTAGGTTTTCCTTTGGAAGATGCCTGCCATTTTAGGGTGGTGAAATTGGTGAGTTCACTGACCAGCACACCCACATCCCGGGGCTTTGATGGTGCCGAGGCCAGGCTTGCCAAGGCTGCGAGGTTGGCGCCGGTGTTTTTTCGGAGGTATTCATGGTCGATATGCTCTGGCAGGTCGCCGTAGTGAATGCCGTTTTCTGTTCTAATTTCCTGGTGCTGTTGCTCGTAGTTTTCATTGAATTCACAGATCCTTACTGCGGTAAAGCCTTCTTTGGAAAAAGGCGTATGGTCTCCACCTCTGAGGAAGCGGTCGTTTCGGTACACCAGTTTTATATCCAACTGATCGATGTATCTTTCTCCGATTTCCTTGATATAGCGGGCAAGCTGTCTTGATTCACTGTCGTTTTCGCCGTTGGTATATTGTCTAAGCTTTCGCATTTCTTCGGTCTCAAAAAGGGGGACTCCTTCGCTGAAGACCCGAACCTTGGTGTTGTCCCTGAGTTTTGTGCCGCTGGATGCGCTGTTTCCGATCATGTCATTGTTGATCATGGCGACAAGGTTCCAGTCTTCGGCTTTAGCACGTTGGGCAAGATGGGTAGCCCCTTTCAGACCTTGTTCTTCTCCCGAGACAGCCACAAAAATAATGGATGCTGAAAAGCTGTTTTTGCTCATGATCCGGGCCATTTCTATCAGGGCGGCCACTCCGGAGCCATCATCGTTTGCGCCCGGGGCATCGTCCTCGGCATTCATTACATCAGTCACCCGGCTGTCCAGGTGACCGCTTACCACAAATACCCTGTCATCTTCCGGATCGGTGCCCTTGAGGGTGGCCATGACGTTGCCCATGCGGACATCCTTGGGAATCCTTCTGCCATCTGCTTCTACGGTAAAATAGTCTATTTCGGAACTGAGGCGGCCATTGGCCTGCGCTTCAAAGGATTTGAATTTAGAAAGCACATATTGACGCGCCGCCTCAATGCCCCTTGCGTCCTGCTCCTTGCTCAGGGAATGTCTCGTTCCAAAGCTTACCAGCTTTTGAATGTGGTTTTTCATGGAGTCGGTGGAAATTTCCTGAACCATGCTTTCGATTTTCCCGTTTCGAATGATGGTTTGGGTCTGCGAAAAGACCTGATGGGCATAAAAAATGCAAAGAATGAGCAAAATTTTTTTCATAGAATCGTAGTTAAGGCTTTCAGTCGGTTAAATTTATAGTAAACAAAAAGTAAATAAAAACATTATGAGCGAACTACTAATTCCAGAAGAAGGAGAATATGGCGCCTTTTATGAGACTTACGTCTCCAAAGTAAGGGGAGAGGACATTGCAGAGCTTTTGATCTCGCAGGTGGAGGAGCTCAGAAGTTATTTTGAAGGCATGTCGGAGGAAAAGGCAATGCACCGCTATGAGGACGGCAAATGGAGCCTTAAGGAGGTCATAGGGCATATAAATGATACTGAAAAGATCATGTTCTTTAGGGCCCTGTGCTTTGCCAGAAATGATGACCAGGAATTGCCGGGAATGGAACAGGAAGACTACGTGCAAGCTGCCCATTTTAACGAGGTTCCGCTGATCAACCTGCTAGAGGAGTTTGAGCTGACCAGGTATTTGATCCGGTCCTTTATTAACGGACTTCCAGAGGAGGCCTTTGCCCGGGTGGGGGTGGCCAATGGCTATGAAATAAGTGTAAGGGCGCTGTTGAACATTATTCCAGGCCATTTTAAACATCATATGCAAATTCTTCACGAGCGTTATGCGTGATGCTCTAATTTTGATTTTTACTGTCTACTATGTTTGAATTTAATCCGGAAAAACACTATCCAAAAGAAACAGAAAGTCGCGTGGTGATCCGTTTTCAGGATTGTGACCCACTGCAGCATCTGAACAATGCAAAGTATTTTGACTACTACTTTAATGCCAGAGAAGACCAGGTGCCTAAGCTTTATGGTGTGGAAATGTATGATCTGATCAAAAAATACCAAGCGGCTTGGGTGGTGTACAACCACAATATATCTTATGTACGCCCGGCCATGGTAGGGGAGTGGGTACGCATCATGAGCAGGGTATTATGGCATGACCAGACCACGGCAGTGGTGGAATATTATATGACAGATGATTCCAAAAAGGAATTGAAAAATGTGCTTTGGAGCACGCTAAAATATGTGGGATTGAGGGATGGGAAGTTGACAGAACACAAAGGTGCCATAGCCGATTTTCTGAAAGCTACTTCGGATAATTTTGATATCCGGGAACACTCTATCGTAGAAAGGGTAAAGCTCCTCAAAGCCAGGTTAAAGGAAGGGGATTCTTGATCAATATGGAAGTATCGAGTACAGCGTACTAAGTAACTGACAAGGCTGAATGCCATAAAAGAAAGACAGTTTAACTACCAAAGAAAACAGCAATCCTGCCGAAGACATGGGGATTGCTGTTTTTTGGTTTAATAGGCAGTTGAATTAATCTACCTTATACATTTTGTTGGCCGCATTGATATACTCAAGTGGGTTGAAGGCTTTGTCAAAAGCATTTTTCAGGTTGTTTAGCTTTACCTCCAAATTGTTGATTTTCGGCCCGATATGCTTGGCTGTTTTGTATTTGTCAATCAGGGAGTTGTACTTGTTGATGTTTTCACTGATCCGGAAAGTGATGGTCCCAAAGCGGATTTTGAGGGATTGGATTTCCGCCATTTCATTGTAGAAGGTGTTTTTCCAGTTTTTGGGATTGACCTCCTTTTCATGCTTCACTCTTTTTGCAATGATATCGGTGAGTTCATTGAGGTATTCATAGCGTCGGTTGGCGTCATTTTCCTTGCTGTATTTTCTTTCAAATTCAGCCTTGTCGATACCCAAAACCTTTAAGTTTTTGGCGAGGTTTTCCTCATAAAGTTTTTTTAACTCTTCCAATTCCGTGTCAATGGCTTCCCATTCGGTTTCAATAAGGTTTTTGTCATTGGTGTACTGTCCCAGTTCTGTGACCAGTTCAAACATTTCCTGGCTTTGGTCCCTTAATTTTTGATCCCTTCTTCCAGTGCCAATACTTTCCACATAGCTGGACATACCGGTAAAGAGCGCCTGGCTGAAAGTACCAAATATAGGGGTGCCTGCAGAAAGGTCTCCGGTAAGACTGATCAGGTTGGAAACTACAGACAAAGTGGGGCTTTCTTTTTTGTTTTTGTCGATGAAGGTTTTGAAGCCCGAATACCAGTCATTGAAACCAGGATAGGTAGTGGGATTGCCGATGGCATTGAGGGTCTGGAAGAAGTCCCTGGTGGCGCCAAAAAGGATAAGGGGCCTCAATTCCCTTTCCATAGCGACGAGGTTAATGATGGCCGACTGGTAATTCCCCTGGTAGATGTTCAGCTCGGCATCTTTTTCAGCCTGTTGGAAATCTTCGATCAGCTTTACCCGTTCTATCAGTTTCTCGATTTTTTGGGCCTCACTGCTGGTTTGGTTCAGGGAGGCATCCAGCATTTGGATTTTTTTATCCAGATCGTGTAATTTGGTCCCCAATTGGTCATCCATTGAGTCGGTTTTGACCTGGATGCTTTTCAAAAGGGTATTTTTAAGGGACTGCTCCAAGGATACTGCAGACGAGTCAGATTGTGCCAATGCAGTATAGCTTCCCAAAAGCATGGTAAAGAGGGCAATGGTATAAATTTTTGTTTTCATAGAAAATCTAATTTCTTAATTACCAACGAAATTTGTGCCATAAATGTAAGCGCAATATTTCATTGTTGATACATAAAGATATTTTAAAATCACTATATGGGAAGCAGGTAATGTTCGAATGATTGTTTGGGAAGGATGGAAGGCTAAGTTTTTTAAAATCAAGGCCTAGGGTTTAAACATTTATCTGAGGCAGATTATACTTTTTTTTAAAAGTATAAATGGTTTATATTGGTGTAAAGAAAATAATATTCGAAATAACCTAATGCAGCTATAAATATGCAAGACTTTCCTTGGTTTAAATTTTATCCAGAATCAGTTCCTAAAGAGGTAGATGCCCAAGCGTACGACAGTGTTGTGGGACTTTTTGAAGAGAGTGTTAAGAAATATGGTGATGCTGTGGCCTATGAATGTATGGGCAAGCAAATCAGTTTTACCGAGCTGGAAAGACTTTCAAGAGACTTTTCAGCCTATTTACAGGAGGAACTGAAGTTAAAAAAAGGCGATCGAATTGCCATTCAGATGCCCAATCTCCTGCAATATCCTGTGGTGATGTTTGGGGCCCTCAGGGCAGGCCTGGTGGTGGTGAACACCAACCCGCTTTACACCCCTCGGGAAATGAAACATCAGTTTGAGGATGCTGAAATCTCCGCCCTGGTGATCCTGTCCAATTTTGCCCATAATCTTGAGGAGATTTTGCCTAGCATCAAGGTAAAGCATATCATCATTACAAGTATTGGAGATATGCTGGGAGGACTAAAAGGAGGGATCGTGAATTTTGTGGTGAAATACATCAAGAAAATGGTGCCGGCATATGATATTCCACAAGCAATTCCTTTTAAGGAAGCGCTGAAGTCGGGAGGAAATAAAAAGCACACACAGGTGCCCCTTAACCTGGAGGACCTGGCCTTTTTGCAATATACCGGTGGGACCACAGGTGTTTCAAAAGGAGCGGAGTTGACGCATGGTAATATAGTGGCCAATATGCAGCAGATTTCTGCCTGGATGAAGCCAAAGTTGAAAGAACACGAAGAGCTGGTCATTACCGCACTTCCCTTGTACCATATTTTTGCCCTGACCGTAAACTGTCTGGCCATGCTGAAGATAGGGGCACATAATGTGCTGGTTACCAATCCCCGGGATATGAAGGCTTTTTGCAAGGATCTCCGCACGCACAAGTTCAGCGTGCTGACGGGGGTGAATACCCTGTTTAACGGGTTGCTGAACCAGGAAGCCTTTAGAAGCCTTGACTTTAGTTCGTTAAAGGTGGCTGTAGGCGGAGGGATGGCTGTGCAGCAGTATGTTGCTGAAAAATGGGAGAAAGTGACGGGAGTGCCATTGGCTGAAGGCTATGGATTGACCGAAACTTCCCCTGTGGCCAGCTGTAATCCAATAGACGGTACCGAGCGGATCGGGACGATAGGTTTACCTCTGCCCAATACAGAGGTGAAGGTCATTGATGATGATGGCAATGAGCTGCCGCATGGCGAGAAAGGGGAGCTTTGTATCAAAGGACCTCAGGTAATGAGAGGATATTGGAAAAGGCCCAAGGAAACAGCTGAGGTAATGCAGGGTGAATGGCTGAAGACAGGGGATATTGCAGTGATAGATGGCGATGGTTTTATGAAAATTGTGGACCGTAAAAAGGAAATGATCTTGGTGTCCGGATTCAATGTGTACCCAAATGAAGTGGAAGATACCATTGCCAATCACGATAAAGTGCTGGAGGTGGGTGTGATTGGAATGCCGGATGAGCGCTCCACTGAAAAGGTGGTGGCTTATGTGGTCTCAGGGGACAAATCACTTACTTCAGAAGAAGTGATCAGGCATTGTAGGGAAAGCCTTACCAATTATAAAGTGCCCAAAGAGGTTTATTTTGTGGACGAGTTGCCCAAATCCAATGTAGGCAAAATACTGAGAAGGCTCATCAAGGAAGAACACCTCAAAAAGTCAGCATAAAACTAAAAAAGCTCCTGAAAAGGAGCTTTTTTAGTTTTATCGATCAGATGTTTACTTCTTGGTCTTTAAAGGCTTGCCTTGGTTTGAGGTTCAAGGTCTGGAAAAGCTGCTTGTCCGTGTCTACTTCAGGGTTAGGCGTGGTGAGGAGTTTGTCACCGGCGAAGATAGAATTGGCGCCTGCCATAAAGCAAAGTGCCTGCTCTTCCGTGTTCATCCTTACCCTTCCGGCAGAAAGTCTTACCATGGCCTTGGGCATGATGATCCTTGCTGTAGCGATCATTCTTACCATTTCCCAGACAGATACCCGCTCTTGTTCTTCCAAAGGAGTGCCTTCCACCGGAACCAGTGCATTTACCGGTACGGATTCAGGGTGGGAAGGAAGTGTGGCCAAAGTATGCAACATACCTATTCTATCTTCCATTTGTTCTCCTAGACCGATGATTCCCCCGGAGCAAACGGATATGTCGGCTTTTCGCACGTTTTCTAACGTGTCCAGACGATCGTCGTAATTTCTTGTCGTAATGATTTCATTATAATGCTCCTCGCTGGTGTCCAGGTTGTGATTATAAGCATACAGGCCGGCATCTTTCAGTTTTTTGGCCTGCTCTTCACTGAGCATTCCCAAAGTGCAGCAAACTTCCATACCCATGGTGTTTACCCCTTTTACCATGTCCAGGACTTTGTCGAAATCCCTATTGTCCCTCACTTCACGCCAAGCAGCTCCCATGCAGAATCGGGTACTTCCCGAGGCTTTGGCATCTGCGGCTTTTTGGAGGACTTCTTCTACTTCCAGCAATTTGTGGACTTTTACATCCGTATGGTACCTCGCAGCTTGGGGGCAGTAGGCACAGTCTTCAGGACATCCACCGGTTTTGACAGAAAGCAAGGTGCAAACCTGTACTTCTTGGGGATCGTTGAATTCCCGGTGTACGGTAGCAGCTTTATAAATAAGTTCTAATATGGGTAAATCAAAAATGGCTTTGATTTCTTCTCTGGTCCAGTTGTTTCTAATCTCAGTCATCAAAATTTAATTTGAATGGTCTTTTTCAAGCCTTAAAATTATTGAAATTTAATAAGGATGTAATGTTTTTTAAGGGATTTTACCTTCAAGGCGACAAACTGTCACCTGAAGGTAAGCTTTATAGTTGTAAAAACTAGTGTTATGTTAAGCATGATTAGTCGCTGCTTCTGGTAGCCACCTGCCTGGTTAATCGGCTATTTGTTTAACTGATGGATTCAGCGTACTCATTGTCACTTGATATCCTACAAAAGCCTTTTGGCTTGCTCAAAATGCCTCATTTCATGGGTGGTGATAATGTCCAAAGCAGTGTCCAGCCGGTAGGCGATGAGCCGGTTGGCAGGAGAGTGAATGATCTGGTTTTTTTCAAGGAAGGGCATCAGCTTGTCGATCCATTCTTTCAATAGGATCTGATGGGCTTCGAAAGCAGATAGTAAGCCGTTTTCTTTCTGTAAGGGCTGGTATTTATTGGGACTCCAAATAGGGATGGTTTTTAGTTTTTTTGGATTTTCGGGGCTGACCGACTTCAGGATCATATTTCCGAGTGCTTTGGTAAGGAAGCTGATATTTCCCATAAAGGGCTTTTCGTATTTTCCGTCAACGAGTTGTTGGAAAATAGGAAAGTAACTTTGATTGATGACAATCAAATGCTGGATGTTTTCGGCTATGCTCCAGGTAGTAGCATTGGGTTTGGCGTGGAGCTGGTCTTCGGTGAGCTGCCCAAAGGTGGAAATAAATGCCTGTGTGCTCTGGTCAATGGTATCTTTCCAAGCTTTGATTTTACTTTCTGTAGTCATTTGGAATATCTGTCAAAGAAAAACAATCTGAGGGTCCTGTTTTGGGACAATTTGAGTCAAAATTCGTTATAATCATTGAAAAAGTACTAACATTGAACTGTAAAATGTCGAATCTCTCCAGACTATTCTTTTAATATGATCTATGCAGTTGTTGATATAGAAACCACCGGTGGGTACGGTAAGCGTCATCGAATTACGGAGATTGCTGCGCTACTTCATGATGGAGAGAAAGTCCTCAACAGCTATCAGACCCTGGTCAATCCCGAATGTGAAATCCCGGGCTATATCACGGGGCTTACCGGGATAGATCAACAAATGGTGGCGGATGCTCCGGTTTTTGAAGAAATTGCCGAGGAGCTTTTTGAATTTCTGGAGGGAAAAATTTTTGTCGCCCACAACGTGAATTTTGATTACCAGTTCATCAAAGCCGAGTTTGAGCGTATTGGGATGGAATTTGAATTGCCCAAGCTATGTACGGTGAGACTGAGCCGGAAGATATTTCCAGGATTGCGCTCCTACAGTTTAGGGAGCATATGCGAGCATAAATCGATCAACATCAAGGCCCGTCACCGGGCTTTTGGTGATGCAGAGGCCACGGCAGAGCTTTTTGGTATGCTGATGGAAGCTGACCAGGAGGGAATAGTGCCGGCTTTGTTGAAAAGAAATTCGGGGGAGGCCTTTTTACCCCCAAATATTACCAAAGAACAGTTTTTGGCACTCCCTTCCTCTATTGGGGTTTATTATTTTCACGATGCCAACGGAAAAGTGATTTATGTGGGAAAGGCATTGAACATCAAGAGTCGGTTCAAAGGGCATTTTTCAGGTGTGGGGAAAGGAAAGCAGGCCATGAAGTCCGAAATTTATTCGGTAAGTTATCAACTGACAGGAAGTGAATTTTTGGCCTTGCTGGTGGAAGCATTGGAGATAAAGCGGCATTGGCCGAAGTTCAATAGGGCACAGAAGGTCAAAGGAACCGCATGGGGGCTTTACCGGTACCAGGACGGGGCGGGCTATGAGCGCTTTCAGGTGGCAAAAATAAACAGGGGAACCAAACCGCTGCTGGCTTTCAATTCCCACCATGAAGCCTGGTCTTATTTACTGGATAAAATTGAGCGGTTCAGGTTATGCCCAAAACTATGTGGTGTTCAAAAAGTAGCTACAGCCTGCTATGATCATCAGGTTGGGGCCTGTGATGGGGCTTGCTGTGGCAAGGAGAGTCCTGAACGGTACAATGCGAAAGTGGCCGATTGGATGGAGCAGATCCAAAAGGAAAGGTCACGGCTATTGATCAGGGAAAAGGGCAGGGATGAAAGCGAACAGGCAGCGATACTCTTTGAACAGGGCATTCTGAAAGCTTATGGCTTTATAGATAAAGAATTTGGTTTTGGGTCGGATGAAGAAGTCCTTGCCAACCTAGAGGCGGTAAAACCGGTTTCTGATACTACTTACATTCTGGAACACTACCTTTCAAAGAACTTAGTGAAAAAGGTGAAGGTACTGCCATAAATAGGTTTTTTATTTTGGTATTGGGGATGGAATTACCAGAATGGCATCTATGGCGAGGATGAGGAATCGTAGCTGGTAAGTCAAGTAGAAAAAAAGCCTTAATAATAAACGAAAGGTTAATTTTTAAAATTGTAATAAATTCCACTGTTTTTTGATGATACAGAATGTTTTTGATTAAAATTATGATTTTGTCAAATTTTTATACATAAAGTTTTATAATTTTTTACATATACCGAAGAAATGTTTATATTGATTGAAGTAGCATTACAGCGTATTTTGAGAACCCAAAAATTTCTAGGATATGAAAAAGTTATTTTGTTTCGTCATTGTTTTAGCATTTGTATGTGAATATGCAATTGCACAAGTAGGCCACCAATACTTGGTGATAGAGTTTATAAAGGTAGAGTCCACCCAGATGGTAGATTTTTCTGAAAACAAGAATTTTTTGGAAAAGATATATAGAGAGGCAGTCAAGCAAGGAGAGGTAAAAGGATGGGATCTATGGACTTTGCAGTCCACCCCTGACCAAGGGGAGTTTCAGTACGTGACGATTACTTATTATGATGATCCGGTGAAGATGATGAATGGTATGACAGATGACAATTTTGTCAATTATGCCAAAAAGGTCTATTCTTCTGAGATGTCTGATAATCAGATTGAAATGATCGTAGCCAATGCCGTCAAAAACAGGGACCTGGCCATGAGGGCCTATATGGTGGAAGTGGCCAGTACAGAAGATGATTTTGAGTACAAGCAAGGGGCGCTGGCTTCCTTTGATCTGATGAAGGCAGTAGAAGGACGCTTCAATGAGTACGAGCATGTGGAGACCGATTTGTACCGTCCTTATAAGCAAAAGAGAATAGATGCAGGAATGTTGGGGCATTGGAAGTTTTTGAGGACAGCCTTACCGATGGGAAGTGAGGCGGACTATACCCATATGACCTTGAACTTCTATGATAACTACGTACAGTTTTTTAACGCGATGGAGTACCAGGATTTAGATGTATCAGAGGAGCAAATGGTAGCCTTAGAAGAAGGTTTGAGCTCAAGGGACATGAGGTGGGTGTATCTGGCCACCTTACTCAAATCCATCAGATGATCAGCAATGTCTCTGTATAAAAGGCCCAACCTTAAGCGAGGTTGGGTTTTTTATTGCCAGTTAAACCCGAAACATGCATTAGCTTATCTACGCCACGGCGCACAAGTATTACGGACTGATCCGCCGCGGCGGATAAAATCAGTCGCTTTGCTTTCCGATTTATCGGGACTGATTTTCTTGCATTTTCAGCCTGTCCTGACAGTCGTCGGGACAGGCTACTACGATTGCTGATGTATGATTCCATCTAACTTATGTCATAATCTCAGTTCAAGTTTCAAAGACGTCATTCCGAGCTTGTCTGGAGCCAAACAGGGCTTGGCGTAGGATTGCGAGAAGGAAGCCATGGGAATCTCATAATAAGAAGATTGCCACACCCTTTCCTCCCACACTCACCCAAGCACAAAAGGGTTCGCAATAGCCTGCCCCGATCACTTTCCATAGCCGTTAACTTAAGCATAAAAGAGCTCATAAAGTATCTGGTCATGTGGTTTTTGTTTGAGCCTTTTTTCAACGATCAATTTAGGTATTATCGGTACCAGAGAGTCGCAGAACCAGTCTGCA
>NZ_BAAHAP010000120.1:0-13201 GCF_054777495.1 Echinicola sediminis
TGTATCATACAACCCTACAAATATACATGGATATTGGTCGTATGTACCTAATTTAAATATATCTATTGTTTAATTTAGCAATTTTATCAAGTGTTTTTTTTAACTTTCCATTTAATTACCGCATCTGCTTAATCACTTTACACAAATTGCAGTTAAATACTACAATAAAAATTAATGATTTCATATAATTTAGAAGGTGTTGATATTCGTTATCAACCTTTGGTTCTTTCAGTTAATTGCAAAGATGATCAATCAGAATTCTTAAGCAAATTGATGGACGATTCATCTACTGAAAAAGTGGATGAATTGGATGCTCAAGTTGGAGAACTGATCAGAATAAATCACCCCCAAAGAAAATTTACTGAAAAAGAGCTGCAAGACAAAATAGAAGGATTTTATTCCGAAAACCCACGGGACCTTTATGGCAACTGGGTTTACTTCAGTTGGAGAAGACAGCTCGTCCGTATACTTGATGAAGAGGATTTTGTCAAGGTGAGGACCTCTCGCAACCGATATAAAATCACCCAAGAGGAGCAAGATCTTTTGAATACCAAGAAAATAGGTATAATTGGTTTGTCTGTTGGGCAGAGTGTGGCCTTAAGTTTAGCCATGGAAAGAACCTTCGGGGAATTGCGCATAGCTGATTTTGATACCTTGGACCTGAGCAACATGAACCGCATCCGTACCGGGGTGTACAGCCTGGGGCTGAAAAAGGTTTGGGTAGTGGCGAGGGAAATAGCCGAGATTGACCCCTTTTTAAAAGTAGTAATTTATGATGAGGGCATCACGGAAGGTACCATGGACGATTTTTTTGAAAAAGGTGGAGCCTTGGATCTGTTGGTCGAAGAATGTGATAGTTTGCCGATAAAAATAGCGAGTAGACTTAAGGCAAAATCGTTGAATATCCCCGTGATAATGGATACGAGTGACCGGGGATTAATGGATATAGAAAGATTTGACCAGGAGCCTGAACGGCCGATCTTCCATGGCATGCTGTCAAAATTCGGAGAAGAAAATGAACTGTTGTCAAAGTTAGAGACGCATTACAGGGAGTTTTTATTGTCGATATTGGATTTTGACCAGTTGTCAGAAAGGTTGAGGATGAGCATGGATGAAATAGGAAAAACGATCACCACTTGGCCGCAATTGGCATCATCTGTCATTATGGGCGGGGCAATGGGAGCGCATTATGCCAGAATGATCCTGCTCAAGCAAAAGCTCCCATCAAACAGGTTTTATGTTGATTTAGACGAAATAAATAGGTAGTATTAATGAGGGTTAGGATAAGAGCAGTCAGAGCCGTTTGTGATACTACCACTACAAATAAATATATTGATGGCCACTTTTCCGTATTAGAGGCTTACGGGGTAACCAAAGTTACTTCGGCAGATAGGTCATGGGTAGAGAATCCAAATGTATATCTTCTGGTGGTCGAATCCGAAGATGGGTCCAAGGTGTTTGGGGGAGGACGGGTTCAGCTGAAAAGCGAAAAGTACCCGTTGCCATTGGAGCCGGCCATTATCGAAAAAGATACGAGGATCATTAAGCATATGTCTCACTTTAGTGAACTTGAGGTTGCTGAGCTATGTGGGGTATGGAATTCAAAGGAGATTGCGGGGTATGGAATCGGGAGCATTTTTTTGATCCGCTCTGGCGTAGCTGTAGCATCGCTATTGGGATTGAAGTGCTTGATGGGCTTTTGTTCTCCTTTTACGGTGGGGAATTGCCAGAAATTAGGGTTTAGGGTTATTGACGGGCTAGGAGATAACGGGACTTTTCTTTATCCCAAAGAAGGGCTGATCGCTACCATATTGGATATTGAAGACCTCAACACATTGCCCAATGCGGTATGTGAGGAGAGAGAGAAGATTTTGTACCTTAGGGACAACCCTAGGCATTGTGCGGATGAGACAAGTCAAAAAGGCGATTTTACAATTATATATGATTTAAAAATTTAGAGGAAATTCATGAAACAGTCGAAAATATCTCCCTCGGTTAATAAGACGTTATACTTTTTGTGTTTTTCATTGCTTTTGTTGGCCGTAAGTGCATGCTCTGGCGATGGCCAAAAGGGTGATCTTTTTGAAACAAAGGTTGACCGGTATACTGTTTTGGAAAAGGAAGGGGAGGATTTAGAGACTTTTAGTGTCAAAGAGGAGTTTGAAGGCCAAATCATGTTGGATTTGGGAATGAATAAGGATACTGTTTATGTAGGGGTTGATCTGAGCAGCTATGATGTTCCCACTGAGGGAAGGGTGGTGTTGGAAGTGAAGAATCCAACAATTCGGTTTTTGGAGCTTTATCAAAGAGATCAGGAAGGAAGGTATTTGTCACGGGGAAAAGAAGGGACTGCTTTGATCAATAAAGAGACTACTCTGGACGGGAATTTTACCCCAACTTTTATCATTGATGAGATCGGTACCGGTGACTTCGTATTCAAGCTTTATTCTTCCGAACCGCTGACGTTTGAAGTGTCTGTTTATGAAGAGCAGGTGTTTCGTGAGTTCAATATGGATCGAAACGTGCTTTTCAATATCTATATAGGGATTATGTTGGCCCTGTTTTTTTACAATTTGATATTGTATTTTTCTGTTAACGATAAGGTTTATCTCATCTATTGTTTGTACACCTTGTTTATTTCTTTGGCTCAACTTTCATTGACGGGGTACCTCTCTGCAATGGTTTTTAAGTCCAATTATGAGTATTACGAAAAAAGTATCATCGTTTTTTCGGGCATGTCAGGCTTATTTGCGGTTACTTTCATCCGGGTATTTTTAAAGACCAGGAAGTTTGTTCCCCGATTGGATAAGGTGCTCCTGTTTATAGGCGTTCTCTATGCCTTGGTATTGATCACAAGGTTTTTGTCCTTGATTGAAGTGAGTTACCGACTGACCGATTTGGCCGGTATGCTGGTGGCGGTTTTCTTTTTCTGGTCGGGTCTTTCCACTGCCCTCAAAGGCTATAAACCTGCAGTTTATTTCCTGATCGCCTGGTCGTTTTTTTTGGTCGGCGTGGTGATATTTGTATTGAAAAATCTCGGCGTCGCTTTCTTTCAGGATTTGGCAAGCTTTCCCATGCTGATCGGCACTGCTTTGGAGGCGGTATTGCTTTCCCTGGCACTGGCCAACAGGATTAATATCCTCAAAAAGGAAAAAGAAACTGAGCAGCAAAAGACCCTTAATGCCATTCGGGAAAACGAGAGACTGATCAAGGAACAGAATGTTATTTTGGAGGAGAAAGTTAAGTTACGTACAGTGGAGCTGGAGCAAACATTGAAAAACCTTCAAAATACCCAGACTCAGTTGGTAAATCAGGAAAAAATGGCTTCTTTAGGACAGCTTACAGCTGGGATAGCCCATGAAATCAATAACCCCATAAACTTTGTAAGTTCCAATATGTCTCCATTGAAAAGGGACATGAACGATCTTTTGGAAATTGTGGCCGCTTATCGGGCAAAGGGAGAAGAAGAATTTTCCGAAGCTTCAAAAAAAGAACTGAAAGATTTGGAGGAGGATTTAGAGTATGATTACCTTTTGGAAGAAATCGGGCTTCTGCTACGTGGAATGGAAGACGGCGCCAAGAGAACGGTGGAGATCGTGAAAGGCTTGCGGTTGTTTTCCAGGGTCGATGAGCAGGATGTCAAAAAAGTGGACCTGCATGATGGGATCAACAGTACCCTGGTCTTGCTGAACAGTAATATGGGGAGGATCGAGGTGAAGAAAGAATACAGCGAACTCCCTATGGTGGAGTGTTTGGCCGGAAAGCTCAACCAGGTGTTTATGAACATCATCAGTAATGCGATCCAAGCCTTGGCTGAGCAGGGGAATGACAATCCATCCCCGGAAATTAGGGTAGGGACTTCTGTTGATCATGGGGAGGTGACCATAGAGATCGAGGATAACGGGCCGGGTATGCCTGAGCACATAAGAGAAAGGATTTTTGAACCGTTTTTTACTACTAAAGCCGTGGGGAAAGGTACCGGATTGGGCCTGTCAATTGTTTATAAAATCATAGAAAACCACCATGGGAAGCTGGATGTTTTTTCTACCCAAGGTCAAGGAACTAAATTTGTGATTAAATTGCCGATATATCAAAATGCACCGACCAATGAGCAATAATAAAATACATGTTTTGTATCTAGACGACGAGGATAATAATCTGAACTCGTTCAAGGCCAGTTTAAGAAGGGATTTTAAGGTATATACTGCAATAAATGCTGAAGAGGGGTTGGAGATTGCCAGAGGGAACGAACTGCATGTGGTCATTGCGGATCAAAGGATGCCCGGGATGACCGGGGTTGAATTTTTTGAAAAACTTGTGAAAATCAAACCGGATCCCATTCGGATTTTGTTGACAGGTTATTCAGATATTGCCAGTGTGATAGACGCCATCAATAAAGGCGAGGTCTACCGTTTTATAGACAAGCCCTGGAATATTGAGCAGATTAAAAACGCTATCAAAAATGCCGCTGATATATACTTTACCCGCCAAGAGCTGAAAGAGAAGAATAAGCGCTTGGAGAAAATGCATTCTGAAATGAACCAGTTTGTATACAGTCTGTCCCATGAGCTAAGGGGGCCGCTGATGAGTATTTCCGGCGTGTCGAAACTGGCAAAGATGGAATTCCACGACAGGACCATATTGGAGTATTTTGAAATGATAGATTCCGCTACGGTAAAGCTGGATGATTTTATCTATAAAATGCTCGATTTTTACCGGTCAACCAAGATAGACAATGTAGTTACCTCAATTGATTTTAATGAGCTGCTGGAACAGCAGTATGAAGCGTATAGGAACAAATGGGACCTTAGTGAGGTGCAGGTGGAAATCAATACTCAGCAAGAAGAGGCGTTTCATTCGGATGAAGGGAAGCTCAGGGTGATTTTTAACAACCTTTTCGGTAATGCCTTCAAGTTCCAAAACGAAGAAGAGGACAATAAATTCATTAAGATCGACATACAGGTAAAAGATGGAAAGTCGGTCATCGATGTGACTGACAACGGGATCGGGATAGAAGATAAGTACCAGGAAGAGGTGTTTGATCTGTTTCACCGGGCCACCCAGAAAAATGTAGGTTCAGGGATTGGACTTTACATGGTGAAAGAATCTGTAGAGCAGCTCAAAGGGGAAATAGAATTGATTTCAGCAGTGGGAGTTGGAACCACTTTTAAGATTACTATACCGTCCCTTTAAGAAGGAGTACTTCTGTAAAAAAAAGTAAAAAACGGCGGCTGTAAATTAAACAGCCGCCGTTTTTTTAGTTGGTAAAGACAAAAGTGACCTGGACCTCATCTGAAAGCGTTTGTTCTTCTGGGGAGAATACAGGAGAGGGGGCATCGGCCATACTTTTTTGGGCTCTCATATATTCCATCTGCATGGGGCGAGGGAAGCCTCCTTGGGTAGAAGTATAATTGATAGTGTAGACCTTGATTTTTTCGAGTTCCATGGTTTCGGCTATGAGTGCTGCTTTTTCATGGGCATCATTGAGCGCCTCTGTCAGCAATTGTTTTTCATAAGCGGCTTGCATTTCATCAGAAACCTGAAAGGCGACATGGTAAGTGATTTCCTCGTTTTTGTTCAATTGTTCTATCAGCTGAACCAGGTCTTTCTGGGGATTATTTAACGTGATTTTGAGGTTTTGGGAAGCCACATAACCACTGTCTTTTGAACTGCCTTTTTGATAAATCCTGTTGATGCTGACATTATAGTTGGAGGTGCTGAGTTTGAAATTGGTCAAACGGCTTTTTTTGACCAGCTGTTCCAGTTCATGGCTTTTTTTGTTGAGCATGGCGGAGGCATCGGAGGCCTTTAGGGCTTTGGTCTGCACGAGGATAGCAACAGTCGCCTCATCCGGTGTGATAAGGATTTCACTTTTTCCGGTGACTTGAATGGTATGAGGGGTGATGTTGTTTTGGGCCTGGGCCATTGAAATTCCTATCAAAAAGAAGGAGAAAATTAAGCATACTCTTTTCATAATAATCGTAGATGTTTTACCCTCTGGACGACAAAATGCAAGCCATCATAACATATAGGGTAAAAAAAATACAGTAAATTCATTTATTCGCTTTGTTAACTAGACAAATGGCAGTAATTTGCCAACCGTTTTAACAAGAATATAAAATTGTTTTAAATATGATTAATCCTTGGCATGACGTCCAGATAGGTAAAGATGCGCCGGAATATGTAATGGGCGTTATTGAAATCCCAAAAGGGAGTAAGGGGAAATATGAGCTGGACAAGAAGACGGGTATGTTGATGTTGGATAGGGTCTTGTTCTCATCAGTACACTACCCTGCAAATTATGGTTTTATCCCACAAACTTTTTGTGAAGATCATGATCCCCTAGACATTTTGATCATTTCCCAGATTGATATCCCTTCCATGACTTTGGTAAAGGCCAAGGTGATCGGGGTGATGAGGATGATTGACGGAGGCGAGGCTGATGATAAAATCATCGCAGTAGCTGCAGATGACCAATCAGTCAACTACATCAACGATATTGATGAGCTTCCCCCACATTTGATGAAAGAAACCCACCGTTTTTTCGAAGATTATAAAAAACTGGAGAACAAGGAGGTGAAGGTAGAAGATTTTCTTGGAAAAGAGGATGCCATGAGGATTGTCAACGAGAGTATAGAGCTCTATGACAAGAACTTCCGGAACCAAAAATAAGGATAAGGCTGCTTTCGGGCAGCCTTATTTTTTTGTCTTCTCCATAAAAGCCAAGCGGACAAACTAAACTTAGCCTTTCTGAATGGCTTACCAACGCCATATTTTTTGTAATTTGCAGCTTGCAAATAACTAGTATATGTCCAGATTTGATCATATAAGACCCTATTATGATACCGAGGTCAATCAAGCTCTTCTCAGTGTGATTGATGATCCCATGATGAAAGCCATCATGAAATTCACTTTTCCGGAAGCAGAGGAAGGGGAGTGGAGGGAGCAATTGAGCAGGACCCATTCTATCCGTGATTTTCAGATAAACTTCATTTATCCGGCCATCAACATGGTCCTCAAAAAAAGCGCGGGAGATTTTACATGTTCGGGGTTTGAGCAGCTGGACCAGCACACAGCCTATCTGTTTATATCAAATCACAGGGATATTATCCTTGATAGTTCGTTACTGAATTATGCTTTGTTCAATAATGGGCTGATGATGACCTCTTCTGCGATAGGGGATAATTTGGTGAAAAAGCCGTTTTTGATGGCTTTGTCCAGGCTTACGAGAAACTTTATCGTGCAGCGAGGCCTCTCTCCAAGGGAACTACTGGGAAGTTCAAAGTTGATGTCAGCTTATATTCAAGAGCTGTTGAGCCATGAAAACCGATCAGTTTGGATCGCACAACGTGAAGGACGTACCAAAGATGGCAATGATGCCACCCATAAGGGGGTGCTGAAGATGATCGCCATGGCTCGGGAGAACCAGAGCGAAATGGCCTATTTCAAAAGTCTGAATATCGTACCGGTTTCCATTTCCTATGAATATGACCCCACAGATGTGCTGAAAATGCCTGAATTGATGGCCAAAGCCAGATCTCAGGAATATGTCAAAGGACAGAATGAGGATTTCAATACGATATTGAATGGTGTGATGGGGCAGAAAAAACGCATCCATATACACGTAGATCATACCTTGAACGAAGAAATTGATTCCATCATCAGTGAAGGAGCTTCTCCCAACAAACAGTTTCAATTACTGTGTGATGTCATCGACCAGAAGATCATCTCAAATTACAGATTGTGGCCAACAAACTATATTGCCCATGACCTGCTTTATGAGCGGGGGCAGTACCAAAGTGAATATACCAGAGAGGAGAAGGAGGAGTTTGAAGAACGTTTCAGAAAGGGAGTGGACCAGTCAGATGAGCTGGCGGTAAGAAACTTTTTGGCCATGTATGCCAATCCGGTGACCAATCAGGAAGCACTTAAGGTAAATCCATAATAAACAAGCTGCTCTCCTAATTCAAATTCATTAAACCTCTCCAAAGAAGATTCCATTTGTAACAAGAAATTGATTGCGATTTGATAAGTAGGGATTCGGTGATCTGACCTGATAAGGCAGGCCGAATCCTTATTGTTAAATCCCTATTGCTCTGCGGCGTTCCAATAGGGCAGTCGTTCGCAGGAACTGATTTCCAATGTATAAAAATTGAATTCTTCGGTGACTTTTCCTTTCAGAAGATAGATTCCTCTTCCCGTCAGCGGGGATTTTTTGACGATAGGCGGAAAATGGACTGTATCTATCCAGCAGCCTTCTTTGTCCAGAAAAGTGCCGAAATTCATGGTGTCCCCCTTCACGGTACGGGTGTATTTTACGGTGACCAGATAGCCGATAATCTGGACGTTTTTCCCGGCAAATTGGCAGATGTCTTTGGCCCTGATGGTGGGGATGTCTTTGTTTTTAAGCAATAGAAAAGGGTCCGATAGAGGAAATTCCATGATTTCGAGTTGGTCAAGAATATCTTGTCTGGGATCGCTGTTTTCCAAGGGAGGAATCGGAAGCTCTCTGAATCCGGTTTGCCGGAAAAGGTGGGAGGAGTGGCTGGTGTTTTTCTGCTTGTTAAGGAGAAAGTGGGCTTCCCAGAGCAGTGCCTGCTTGCTTTTAGGAATAAAGCGGAAAGCATCTATTCGGATCAGTATCAGCAGCTGCTCCAGGCCGATGGCTACCCGGGAGATAAAGTCTTTGAGATCAGCAAAGCTGCCTTCATGTTTACGGTTGTTTAAAATGGCCTTTATGATCTCATTTTGGAGGTATTTTAAATGCACGAAGCCCAGGTAAACCGTTGTGCCTTTGATACAGGTCAGGTGGTCACTTTCATTGATATGGGGAAGCTGTACGTCCGCTCCGCAGGCGATCAGCTCTTTGATGTAAAATTCTGTGCGATAGAAGCCTCCAAAATTATTGATCACACCCACCATAAATTCCATGGGAAAGTGAGCTTTGAGGTAAAGGCTTTGGTAGCTCTCCACGGCAAAGGAGGCAGAGTGTCCTTTTGCAAAAGAGTAGCCCGCAAAACTTTCCACTTGGAACCAGACTTCTTTGGTAATTTGTGCATCCCTGCCTTTTTCCAGGGATTTCTCAAAAAAGCTTTCTTTGACTTTTTGAAATTCCGCCTTGGAGCGGAATTTTCCACTCATACCTCTCCTGAGCACATCTGCTTCGTCAAAGGACAGCCCCGCAAAATAGTGGGCTACTTTGATCACATCTTCTTGGTATACCATGATTCCATAGGTTTCGGGCATCAGGTCATAGAGGATGGGGTGGGCCCTGCTTTCCCTTAGTTCCGGTCGGCGGTGACGGAGGATGTACTCCCGCATCATGCCTGATCTCGCTACGCCGGGGCGGATGATGGAACTGGCGGCTACCAGGCCCAGGTATTCATCAGCTTCCAGCTTGGCAAGGAGCATGCGCATGGCCGGCGATTCCACGTAAAAGGCTCCCATGGTGTGGCCTGTCCTTAAGTGCGCCTTGATTTTTTCGTCTTTTTTGAATTCGGCAATACGGTGGATGTCCACTTCAATGCTCCTGTTTTGATGGATAATGTCCAGGCTGTCCCGGATATGTCCCAGCCCTCTTTGGCTAAGAATGTCAAATTTGGCAAAACCGATTTCCTCTGCAGTGACCATGTCAAAGTGGGTAATGGGGAAACCTTTAGGTGGCAAATCTGTCGCGGTATAATAATGAATGGGATGTTGGGAAATCAAAATCCCTCCGGCATGGATGCTTAGGTGATTGGGCATGTCCTGAAGCAGCTGGCTGTATTTCAGCACCAGGTGGCCGATGTGGTCCGGTACATAACCGCCCGGTTTTGCGATATGGTTGATAAGGGCTTCAATGTCCGTTTTGGGCAAGCCGAAGACTTTGCCCAGCTCCCTGATAGCGGAATTGACCTGAAAGGTATTATGTGTTGCCAGTAGTGTGACATGTTCCTCCCTCTGGGTATTGTATTTGTCAAAGATGTACTGAATGATTTCATCCCGGTCTTTCCAGGAAAAATCAATATCGAAGTCAGGTGGTGAAGAGCGGTAGAGGTTGATGAACCGTTCGAAGTAGAGGTCTAATTCTATGGGGTCCACATCGGTGATATAGAGACAGTAGGCCACGATGCTGTTGGCCCCGCTGCCCCTGCCCACATAGTAAAAGCCTTTTTGGCGGGCATAGTTGACGATGTCGAAATTGATCAGGAAATAGGAAACAAATTCCTTTAGTCTGATGATATCGAGCTCTTTTTCGATTCTTGAAACGTGACTTTCGGGCAGAGGCTTTCCATAGCGAAGTTCAGCGCCTTTATAGGTTTCGTTGCGGAGCATTTGAAAATCCTTCTTGCTATCCCCCAAAATACCTTTCCGGTTTTCTACCCGTTGATAGTCTTGGAAGAAATCGCAGGACTGAAGCAGTTCCTGTGTGTTTTGTAGCAGCCAGTATTCCTGTTCACAGCGTCCGGCCAGATCTCCTAGGCTGTAAAAACTGTCTGAGATGTCTGCTTGCTCGGATTTTGGTAGTTTGCTGAGCAGGGTGTTCAGCTCGATACAACGTAAAAGCCGGTGAACGTTAAAGGATTGCTGAGAATAAAAAGTGGCCGGCTGAAGCAGGACCCAATGTTCTTTTAGGGCAGCCCACGGAGAGCGGAGGGCTTTTTTGATATAGGAAGGAGGTATGCCTATGTATTCGTTTTTCCGCAGCTGGTGGAATGGCCTGGGGTAAGGATAGATGACAGCGACATTTTTCCATTGGGGGGCGTTTGCAGGGATAGGGGTGTTGTTTCTTTTGTGCAGGGAAAGGTGGAGGTTCATTTCGAAGAAGCCGTGATGGTTCAATGCCAGGCCTATGTATTGCTGCTGGATGCCATTTCTAAAATCAATCCCTGCGACAGGGTGGATGCCCGCTTCCTTGGCTTCCTTGATAAATGGGTAGATGCCCGCCGTGCAGTTGATGTCTGTCAAGGCCAAGGTTTTTATGCCTTTTGACCTCGCATTGGCAATCAGCTGTTGGATGGACATGATACCGTATTTGAAGCTGAAATAAGAATGGCAATTGATAAACATACCTTAGGGCGTCTTGCTTTCACTGTTATACAAATATAAAAAGTTTATTTAATAAACTATATAATGTTTCTTTAGTGAACATTTGTTGCGAATGGGGACGGAAAGCCGTTGCTCACACTGCATGATCTTTCATCAGTAGGGAGTATGGATCAGGGAATCGATATGTATCAGGGAAAGGTTCGTGGTGTTACCCCGGATTTCCTGAAAATAAAATTGCTAATAGGTCTTTCGGCCCCCTGTCTTTGGAGGCTGAGCACTAAGGCTGGTTGGAATAATGCGTTCCCGCTTGTCCTATGGCCTTATTCTGAGGAAGATTTCATTATCACGAATGCTGTCAAGCTGTTCCAAGGTGCAGCACTCATGTGTTACCGGCCGGATAAAGTGCGGTTCCCGGTGTTGACCAAGATTATTTTTTCAGGTATTTGTGGGGCTGCCACATGAGCAGGTTTATGCTGATGGTAATCCCAATAAGTAGCAAAAGAGAGGGGAGGCCGCCTAAGTTGGACAACATTTTTACCCCATTGATTCCAGCAAAGGTGATCATTACCCAGGCCAAGAGTCCCACGAGCATTCCCCAAGCTACTTTCAGCGAAACATCTGAGTCGAAATTTTCTATGGAGAAGGATTTCATGCTGAGGGAGGCCATTGCTTCTGTGCTGGAATCGGCAGCGGTGACGTAGCTGATAAACATGGCAACGATAAAGGCAGGCCCGAGTAGGTTGGGGAAATCCATGTCTTTGAACACTTGGTAGATGATGGATTCCGGTCCCGAATGTTCGAGCAGGTTTTTGAAAAGAGCGGGATTGCCTTCGGCGAAGAAAAGGGTGCTGCCCCCAAAGATGCTCATCCAAGTCAGGCAAAACAGAGCGGGAAAAACCCAATTGAAAAGAATGAATTCCCTTACGGTTCTTCCGTAGGAGATTTTCCCTAAAAACAAAGCCGTGATAGGAGCCCAGGCCATCCAGTTTGCCCAGTTGAAAACCGACCAGGATTGAATCCATTCACTGTTTTTTATGGGCCCCATCTGCAGGCTGAGGGGAAGGAAATTGGCCAGGTAATTGGTGGCACCCGTTTCGGCGGACCGGAGGATGGGCAGTGTAGGGCCAATAATTAGGATGGAAAGGCTGAAGAGGATAAAAAAGAAGAAGTTGATCTGGCTGAGCTTTTTGATTCCTTGGTCGATGCCGGATGCAGCGGAGAGGATAAAGGTGCAGATGATGGTTAAGGTCACTAAAGGGGTGAGCCATAGCTTGCTCCAGTCGGTCCACTGGGCCTGTATGCCCCCAGAGATGCTGAGTATACCGGCGCCCAGTGAGGCCGCCATGCCGGAGACCAAGGCAAAGAGGCATATCATGTCCAGAAATGGGGTGATTTTGGCGCGGTATTGCTGGTTCAGGATGGGGGCTAATGGACTGCTCAAACTGAACTTTAAATCTGCATTGTAGATGGCTAGGGCTATTCCCAAAGCAGGGATACAGTATATGGCATAAGGGGTGAATCCCCAGTGGAGGAAAATCGCGCCCATGGAGAAGGCTGAAGCTTGGTCAGAAGAGGTAGTGATTTTTTGAAAGTCAGGTGGGTAAAGGAAATGGAACAGGGGTTCTGCACTGCCCCAAAATAATATTCCTACCGCCACTGTAGTGCAAAGTATAATGGAGAACCAGCTTCTTTTGCTGAACCTTGGCCGAGCGTTTTTTCCACCGATTTTTATTTTCCCCAGGGGGGAAATCAATACGAGGATGCAAGAGAGCACCATGCCCGCAGCTGTGTAAGAGAACAACAGGGAAAAGTGCTCCAGGATGAAACCGTTGGTTAGTTTCATTGTCAGTTCGAAAAGATCCGGAGCCATGATGCTCAGGGCCACCGCCAAAGAAATCAGCACGAAGGGCGGCCAAAACACCTTTTTTCTAACGGGGCTGAGAAATATTCTGCGACTTCTTTTCAAACCATTAGGCATTGATAGTGATTACTTTAAAATTAAATATTCTGTGTATCCGCAATGTTGCACGTAACCAAATCTTATAAGGTTCTTATTGCTTTCTGTTCTTTTCCATTGATGAAAAGAACCAAAAATCTAGGCCATGGAGCCTTCTTCAAATTGAGTGAATTGGTTTTCGATTACGATCAGTTTGTCTCAATTTGATTTTGTGCC
>NZ_BAAHAP010000121.1:0-13140 GCF_054777495.1 Echinicola sediminis
GCCTGGGGCTGCCACCCCAGGCTATTATAAATTTGCCCCGTTGGGGCGGGACCATTCTCCCCTGCCTTACATGACTACAACGAAATATTATTTGTGTAATACGCTGAAAAATCTATTCATGAGGAAACCTCTTTTTACTAATTTCGATTTGCTATCATAGGGTTAAATCTGCTTTCATCAGTTAACTTCTTTATCAAACAAGCAGTCAACCCTTTGTAAATGAAATCCGGTTTCAGCAGTTTTTGATATATACCGCATAATAATTTGCATTTCCTTTCCTAATTTATTTGAATGGTCAAGCGCTTATGTAAATAGTTCTTATATTGAGGCCGAATTTTGTAAAACCCTAAATTAGTATGTTACTCAATAAGTTTGTTATTACCTTTCTGGTAGCGGGAGGAATTTTGCTGCCGCAGGATAAGGCAGAAGTTGATTCTGCTGAATTCGAACCTTACTCCCAAAATATCCCACACACCAATTTATCCATTGGATTGACACCTATTCCTGCCGGTGAATTCCTGATGGGAAGCCCTGCCAAGGAAGCTGAAAGGGGCAACGATGAAGGACCTCAGAGAAAAGTGGCAGTAGATGCGTTTTGGATGGGAACACACGAGATTACCTGGGACGTATTTGAGCTATTTTTGAACAAAAACTATGAGGCCTCTGTAAGTGAAAAGGCCTTGAGCCCGGAAGTAGATGGATTGACCAGACCTTCCACTCCTTATTTGGACATGACCTTTGGCATGGGTAAGGAAAATATGCCCGCTGTAGGCATGACCCAATATGGTGCCATTCAATTTTGCAAGTGGCTCTACACCAAAACAGGGGTGTTTTACCGCCTGCCTACCGAAGCCGAATGGGAATATGCCGCCAAAGCAGGCAGCAACTCTGCCTACTTTTTCGGAGATGACAGCAGCAAGTTAGTAGATTATGCCTGGTACGGAGAAAACAGTGAAGAAACTACCCACAAAATAGGCCAAAAAAAGGCCAACCCTTGGGGTCTTTATGATATTTACGGTAACGTGATGGAATGGACCGCTGACGGATACGTACCCAATTATCCCAAAACCGATGGCGTCGATAAAAACCCTTTGCAAAGCACTGAGGAACTTTATCCCAGAGTCATCAGGGGAGGCAGCTTTGTCAGTGAAGCGGGTGAACTTCGCAGTAGCAAACGTTTTTATTCCACTCCTGACTGGAAGCAAATAGACCCCCAGATTCCCAAAAGCCAATGGTGGTTCCCTGAAGCTCCCTTTTTGGGAATTCGCGTAGTAAGGCCTTTGGAAACACCAAGTGAGGAAGAAATCATGGCTTATTATAACCAAGCCCCCATAGACGACTATTAATCAATAAAACCTATATCAAAATGAACCTAGAAAAACTCAATAAGAAAAGAAGAGACTTCTTGAAAACCACTGCTTTGGTAACCGGCGGTGTCATGTTGAATCCATTTACTCTTCCCGGTGCCCATGCGGCCGGAAGTGATGAAATAAAAATTGCTTTGATCGGCTGTGGTGGCCGTGGAACAGGTGCTGCCTTCCAAGCGTTTGGCACCGATAAAAACATCAAACTAGTGGCCATGGCGGATGCCTTTAGGGACCGCTTGGATGATAGCTACAAAGCGCTGTCTACTAAAATTGGCACCGAGAAAGTGGTTGTGCCAGAAGACAAGAAGTTTGTAGGCTTTGATGCCTACAAGCATGCCATCAAGGAAGCCGATGTGGTGCTTTTGGCAACCCCTCCAGGCTTCAGGCCGATGCACTTCGAAGAAGCCATCCGTCAGGGCAAGCACGTGTTTATGGAAAAACCTGTAGCTGTAGACGCCAAAGGCGTTCGTCAGGTAATTGCGGCGGCAGAGCAGGCCAAGGCCAAGAAGCTTAATGTGGTCGTCGGTTTACAAAGAAGATATCAGGACAACTATGTGGAAACCATCAAAAGAATTCAAGATGGCGCCATAGGTGAGGTAGTAGGCGGTCACGTATACTGGAACGGGGGAGGAGTATGGACCCGTGCAAGAACTGCAGACCAAACAGAAATGGAATACCAAATGAGAAACTGGTATTATTTCAACTGGCTATGCGGTGACCATATTACCGAGCAACACGTCCATAACCTGGATATCGCCAACTGGGTAAAAGGAGGCTATCCTGTCAAAGCGGAAGGTACAGGAGGAAGAATGGTGAGAACCGGCCTTGACACCGGAGAAATCTTTGACCACCATACGATACGCCTGACTTACGCGGATGGTACCATTATCAATAGTGAGTGTAGACATTTCCCTGGAGCCCATAATAAGGTGGATGAATCGTTTATCGGTACCAAAGGCCGTACCTATATGAACGCCGGAAATGTTGGAAAAATCTGGGGCTTGGATGGAAGTGTGATTTATGACCATGACGGAAAAGGGAATATTAACCCTTACCAGCAAGAGCACAATAAATTGTTCGGGGCCATTTTCGATGGAGATTACGTCTATGAAGATGCTACCAGAGCAGCTATGAGTACCATGACAGCTATCTTGGGCAGAAATGCCACTTACTCAGGGAAAGAAATTTCTTGGGAAGAGGCTTTCAACTCAGAAACAGATTTGATGCCGGATACTTATGCTTGGGATGCATTACCAAAGGTACTGCCTAATGAAGACGGATTATATCCTCATGCCATGCCTGGCAAAACCAAAGTAGTATAAGGTTTATCACCAAACGAATATTATCAAACGAGCCACAATGTAAAATTGTGGCTCGTTTTTTTTGGGTTCTATATGATTTGCTGTGGCTAAGCCTGTAAAACTTTCTGTTCCATTCTCCTCTGTTTCTTTGATTGGAATTAGAATTTCAGCAAGGCTGTTCAATGCTGAGGATCAGATTATTGCCGTGGCTGGTAGGCCAGCTCTTATAGCTTTGGATGGTTGTAAAAAGCCCTGTAGGGGCGAAACATCAATAACCCTGGGTGCGAACCCAGGGTCATAAGTGCCTAACTTGACCGCTTTAGCCGCCATTCCTGTCAATAGCGAAAGTTCATTACCGCTAAAGCATATGCCTCTTTGAGCATCCTTTTACTCCGACCTCCTCAAAGATTTAAACTTGGTCTACCCATTAGATCTCATATAGAAATTTTTTCAAAATCATGCCATGACTCAAAGTCATGGCATGATTGATTTTCCAATAAACAGCTCTTTAAATCGTTGGCTCGTAGCCTTTTTCATAATCTCTGCTCCAAAGTTTCTGGGCAGCCTTGCTATTGGTGATGTAACCATTTTTGGAATCGCATTCCAGAACTTCTCCGGTTCTGGAGGCAATATTGGCCAAATGACACAGCAAGGTACTTTTGGCACCTTCGTCAATTGGGGAATTCTGCTTTTCGATCCCTCTAATTGCTTGGAAGAAATTATAAACGTGGGTAGTCGAAACATCACCTCCGCCGCCAAGTGCTGTGCCTGCTTCCGAACCAGAACCATAGTTCTTTCTCACCAGTTTACCATTTCTATCATATTGCTTATACCCACTGCGGTCAATAAAGGCAGATCCCTCTGTTCCATAAATGATGGTACCACGTCCACCGCCATAAGTATTGAGGCTGTTACGGCTCTTGCCGTCCCATTGGATGGTTTTGTTGTCTTCAAACTTGAAAACGGCATCCATGGTATCGTACATGGTCCATCCGTCTTTCGGAAAATGATATTTTCCGGAATCCACCATCACACGATTAGGAAAATCTACCTGCAGGGCCCATCTGGCAATATCCAATTCATGGGTAGCATTGTTTCCCGTCTCTGCTGTTCCAAAATCCCAGCCATACCAGTGCCAATTATAATCCCAGGTGTCATGCATGTAGGCTTTCCTTGGGGAAGGTCCTTGGAAAAGATCCCAATCCAAACCCTCTGGAACAGGCGCTTTGGTTGGATTGATCACTTCACCCCGGTTGTTGGAATAGAAAGCCGTGGCTTTATACACTGTACCTAAGCCTCCTGCATGGATGGTATTGATGATTTCCTGACTCGGTTGAGAAGAACGTTGCTGGTTTCCCATTTGAATCACCTTATTGTATTTCTTTTGGTATTCGACCAGCAGTTCTCCTTCTCTAGGATTATGGCTACATGGTTTTTCCACATAGACATGCTTGCCTGCTTCCACTGCCATCCAGGTACCGGGCGCATGCCAATGGTCGGGAGTCGCGTTAATGATTGCATCTACCTCCTTGTCTTCCAGCACCTTGAAAATGCTGTTTTCCAGTTTTGGCGTATGATCTATTCTTTTGGAAAAGCTTTTGGCCGCTTTCTCCCTCTGGGACTTCATGACATCACAAAGGTAGGCAAGCCGCACATTGGACTGTGGCAGTGCAATGGGATCATAATAGGCTCCAAGACGTCTACCGAGTCCTATAATGGCGACATTTAAGCGTTCGTTGGCACCTATAATATTGCCATAACTTTTTGCTGAAAATCCAAGGGCCCCCAAACTGGATATCCCTGCAGTTGCCAAAGCGGATTTTTTAATAAATTCTCTTCTGTTATTATTCTTCTTCATAGATTTTTATTTTCGAGGTTATTTTGGCTTTATAAATAGCTCGTTTACATCTGGTTATTATTTATTTGAGAAGTATTATTTTCCCTGAATAGCTATTTTAATAGCTGATTTCATGGCCAATAAGTGGAGTAAACAGTACTATAGAAAGGAATGCGAGTAAGTGTAAACTCAAGTAACATTATTTTCAATAAAATAGCCCTGCCGACTTTTAAAGTAGAACAGGGCCATTTTTATAATCAGCTTATCGCATTAGGTTGGTGGTTAATCTCGTTTGCTTACTTGAGTTCTTTGATTTTGATGCTTTTGAAACTTACCCTGTTGCCATGGTCCTGCAAGAGGATATGTCCTTCTTCAGCCTCACCGAAGTTTTCCCATTTTTTGTATTTACTTCCGGCCACTATTTCGCGGAAATCTTCTGAGCCTCTTTCATATTCAAGTACTTTTACTCCATTGAGGTAGTGTTCCACATGGTTGTTGGGATACACTACCACTCGGCCTTGATTCCATTCGCCTATTGGCTTAACGAAACGTCCGTTTTTATCAGCAGTAATCAAATCATATAGCGAAGACAATGTTCTATTGCCATCTTTTCCTTTTTTAGCATCAGGGTGCTTCTCATCATCCAAAATTTGGTATTCCAGACCAATAGCAGAACCGGTGTTATGCTCGGAAAGGGTAACAAAATATTTCACGCCACTGTTGGCTCCTTCAGAAAGTTTAAATTGGAAAGAAAGATCAAAAGCACTGAATTTTTCTTTGGTCACAATGTCACCATAGCTTTCTGATTCACTGCCATCTGACTCGGCGATGGTCAACACGCCATTCTCTATAGACCAGCCTTTTGAAGGGAATTCCTCTTTATAGGCACCAACCCATCCATCACTGTTTTGGCCATTGAAAAGCAATTTCCAACCGTCCTCTTTTTCATAATCGGTCAGGGTATTGTCCACCGTACTGACCACGTAATGTCCCGCTGGGAAAGGCTTGGATTCAAGATTCTCCGTTTGAACCTTGATGTTTTTGAAATAGGTTTTTCTTCCAGCATGGTCAGGGTTGCTGCCAATGCCATGAACCTGCAAACCAATAAAACCTTTGCTGTCCATTTCATCTACCACATAGGCTACAGGAATTCCATTTACCCAAGTTTTGATTTCATTTCCAATAGCTTCAATTCTATAGTGGTTGTATTCGCCCAGTTTAAAGGCTTTTCTTGCTTCTTCATTAAGGGTAAGAGGATACATCCAACCTCTTCTGGCTTCATCATAAAGACCTCCTGACCAGGCTCTTTCTTTGGGGTCGGCCTCTATCTGATATCCGAAAACTCGATTTTTCTCAGCATCATATTGACCACGGGTCATCACACCTGAATTACTTGTTTCATCCTCGATCTTCAAATCAAGTTCCAGGATATAGTCCGTATATTCTTTCTCCGTGGACAAAAAAGTGTTTGGGGTATTGACTTTAGATATACCTACGATAGCCTCATCTTCAATAACAAATTCGGCTTCGCCACCCAAAGATTTCCAACCCTCAAGGGATTTACCATCAAAAAGCGTTGTCCAGCCATCATCAGTAGTACTGCTGCTGTTGGCACTGTTTCCCTGACAGGAAGAACATAGTATTCCACTAAGGGCCAATGCAAGTGGAAAAGATAATTTTCTAAGCATGTTATTTTCAGTTTTATTGATTTTTCATGTTAAAAATGATGATTTAATCACGCTTAGTCAACAATTGGAATCAGTTTAATTACGAAATCGATTCCGAGAAAAACAGCCGGGTGCGGTAGTTTTGACTAGTATTCATGGCCTGACTCAGAGTCATGCCATGAATACAGCAAATGAAAAAAGACGCCCAAAGGCGCCTTTTTATCTTATGTCTAACATCCAATATCTCCTGACTTACAAGGATACTCCGCGTTTCCAGGGAATAAAGTCGTCCTGGTTCAGGTTCATGGCTTTGGCTTTCTTTTCTCCACTGGCCACAGCAATGATGTGTTCCAAGATTTCTTCTCCCATTTCATCGATGCTTTTGTCGCCAGAAATCACCCCTCCAGTATTGATGTCGATGATATCAGACATCTTTTCTGCCAAAATATGATTGGAGGATACCTTTAAAACCGGTGTTACAGGGTTGCCCGTAGGCGTGCCCAGTCCCGTGGTAAACAGGATGATATTGGCGCCTGATCCGGCCATGGCCGTGGTGCTTTCCACGTCATTCCCTGGGGTACATACCAGGTTCAGACCGGGTTTGGTCACGTATTCAGCATAATCCAATACATCCACAATAGGGGAGGTGCCTCCTTTTTTGGCCGCTCCAGCAGATTTCATGGCATCAGTGATCAATCCATCTTTGATATTACCCGGACTTGGGTTCATGTCAAATCCCGAACCAACTGCCTCGGCTGAAGCCGCATAGGCCCTCATTAATTGGACAAATTTCTCGGCAGATGCATCATTGGTACAACGGTTGATCAATTCCTGCTCCACGCCACATAGTTCCGGGAATTCCGACAGGATGGTCTTGCCTCCCAAAGCTACTACCAAATCAGAAGCATGTCCTACAGATGGATTGGCCGAAATTCCGGAGAATCCATCAGAACCACCACATTCAAGCCCTACAGTCAGCTTGCTCAATGGGGCAGGTCTTCTTTCTGTCTGGTCGGCTTCGGTCAGCGCCAGGAAGGTCTGTTGGATGGCATTGGTCAGCAAGGTGTTTTCAGTACCTTCTTTTTGTTGCTCAAACAACAGGACAGGTTTCTTAAGATCCGGATTGATCTTGTCCAGTTTTTCCTTCAGAATGGCTGGCTGGGCATTTTGGCAGCCCAAACTTAAGATGGTAGCACCTGCTACGTTTGGATTGTTGATATAACCGGCGATCAGCGCACAGAGCATCTCTGAATCCTGGCGGATACCTCCACAACCACCTTGGTGTGAGAGAAACTTGATTCCGTCGACATTCTTGAAAATCCTGTTCTCCTCATCAGCATCGATCGTTTCTACACTAAGGCCAGCAATTTTTTCCTTTTTACCCTGAGTGTAAAGCTCCCGCATCTGTTTTACAAAACTCTTGTATTTATTAGGTTTCGCAAAGCCCAATTCTTCCACAAAAGCTTGTTTCATGATTTCGATGTTTCTGTTTTCGCAGAACACCAGGGGGATGACCAACCAATAATTGGCCGTTCCTACTTGTCCGTCTTCTCTATGGTAACCCTTGAAGGTCCGGTCGGCCCACTTGCTGACATCGGGAGCTTCCCAGGATTTAAAATCCCGCTTTCCGGTAAATTCAGCAGTTTTATGGGCTACATTTTGGGTGGTAAGCACTTCACCCAAAGCAATGTCGTTCATTGCCTTCCCGCAGATGATTCCATACATATAAATGTCCGCATCTTTGGCAAAAGCAATCTCGGCAAACTTGTGCTTTGCCTTGACATCATGTGTCAGTGTGATCTCTTTTCCTTCAAAGGAAATGGTTTCACCAGCCTTAAGATCTGTAAGGGCCACCAACACATTATCTTTTGGATGAATCTTTAAAATTTTATGTAGCATATGAATTAAAATTTATATATTGCGCAATCGATTGCACAATTTAGGTAAAAAAAAATTAATGCGAATAAATTTCTAAGTTTTTTTCTAAACGAAATTATTTTAGGCTTAATTCGGGAAACAAAATTGAACTTATACATGAAAAAACGAGTGATTACCTTGGGGGAGATCATGATGCGCTTATCCACTCCTGGGCACGAAAGGTTTGTTAATTCCAATACTTATAATGTAGTCTATGGCGGAGCAGAAGCCAATGTAGCCATATCCTTAGCCAACTGGGGCGTATCCGCTGCACACGTAACCGCCTTCCCTAATCACGATATAGGTAAAGCAGCCACACAGTACTTAAGATTTGCAGGGGTTGATACCTCGTACATCTTTTTTGAAGAAGGTAGAATGGGGCTTTATTTTGTAGAAAACGGTGCCATGCAGCGCTCTTCCAAAATCATTTATGACCGCTTTGATTCAGTTTTTGCGCATTTTGACTCGAAAAAAGTAAACTGGGAAGAAATTTTTGAAGGAGCCGACTGGTTCCATTGGACCGGCATCACCCCGGCCATATCTGCCTCCGCCGCCCAACTCTGCAAGGATGCCATCGATGCGGCCAGCAAACTGGGCGTAAAGATTAGTGGAGATATCAACTATAGAAGAAACTTATGGCAATACGGTAAACAACCTTTGGACATCATGCCGGACTTGATTGCCAAAACAAATTTGATCATTGCCGGACTGACAGATTTTGAAAATTGCATGGATATCCATGAAAAAGACTATGTGAGTGCCTGTAAAAAAGCACAGGAAATGTGTCCATCCATCAAATATGTTTCCACAACCCACAGGAATTCCATCAGTGCTTCACATAATAAGCTTTCCGGGGTACTTTGGAATGGGGAAGAGCTACTGGAATCCCAAACTTTTGATATGACCCATATAGTAGACAGAGTAGGGGGAGGTGATGCTTACATGGCCGGGCTGATCTATGGCTTGTTAGGTTCTTCTGATCAGGATGCGCTTGAATTTGCAGTTGCGGCTTCGGTGCTCAAACACTCTATCCCTGGAGATGCCAATTTTGTTTCGGTGGACGAAGTACAGCAATTGGTAAAAGGTGAAAACGTAGGAAAATTATTAAGATAAAAACCAGATATGAAATTCAGTAACGAGGAAATCATCAAGGCGATGGAAGAAACAGGCATGATCCCTGTTTTTAACCATGATGACATTGAAGTGGCAAAAGCCGTATTGGACACCTCATACAAAGGAGGCGTCCGTGTTTTTGAGTTTACCAATAGGGGAGAAAACTCCTTAAATGTTTTTAAAGAATTAAAGCAATATTCAGCTAAGTACGAAGGGCTAATATTGGGTATCGGCACCATTTTCACCCCCAAGGAAGTAGTGGACTTTGATGAAGCAGGGGCAGACTTTATTGTTTCGCCCGCATTGATACCCAATGTGGCCATCACCGCTACCAATCACGACCTTTTGTGGATCCCTGGCTGTGGTACGGTAACAGAAATTTTTAATGCCAAAGAAATGGGGGCAAAAGTGATCAAAGCATTTCCGGGAAATGTCCTTGGACCTTCTTTTGTTTCGGCTGTTAAGGCGGTGTTGCCTTCATTGAAAATCATGCCTACCGGTGGTGTGGAACCTACCGAGGCCAACCTGAGCAAATGGTTCAATGCCGGGGTGACCTGTGTTGGCATGGGCTCTCAGCTGTTTAACAAGGAATGGATAATGCAAAAGCAGTTTGATGCTCTGGAAGAACAGATTGTTCAGGCTTTGGCCATCATCAAATCCATTAGAAATACAAAATAACCATCAATGAAGTTTTTCAATTATCATAAACCTAAATCCCTATTTAATTTATTTGCTATAAGTTTATTAGGGCTTTTTATTTCATGTAATGGTCCAGGTGGTAAAACAGTGATAAAATTAGGTCATGGTTTAGATACCAGCCACCCTGTACATGGAGCCATGGTTTATATGGCCGACCGTCTGGAAGAAAAATCAGGCGGTGAAATGGAACTCAAGATCTATCCCAATGGGCAGCTTGGAAACGAAAGAGAACTGGTAGAGTTGCTACAGATTGGCAGTTTGGGTATGACCAAGGTATCCTCTGCGGTCATGGAAAGTTTTGCTCCTAAAATACAGGTACTGAGCCAGCCTTATCTTTTTAGGGATGATGAGCACCGAGAACGTGTGTTGAACGGTGAGATAGGTAAAATGCTTCTCAATGAAGGTACGCAGTTTTGGTTAAAGGGTCTTGCCTTTTATGATGCCGGCTCCAGGAGCTTTTATACAAAAGATAAGCCAGTAGAAACTCCAGAGGATCTTTTAGGCAAAAAAATCAGGGTGATGGAAAGTAATACCGCCATCAACATGGTCAAAAGTTTTAGTGGATCACCCACCCCGGTATCCTGGGGGGAACTCTATACGGCTCTTCAGCAAGGGATCGTAGATGGTGCGGAAAACAACCCACCAAGTGTGATCAGCTCAAGGCATTACGAGATCTGTAAATTTTATTCCCTGAATGAACATACCGCCGTTCCTGACATGCTTATCGTCAGTACCAAGGTTTGGGATAGGCTCTCAGAACAGGAACAAAGATGGTTACAGGATGCAGTAGACGAGTCTGTTACCTATCAGTACAAAGTTTGGGCGGAAGCAGAGGAAGAATCCATGCAAATCCTTAAAGAAGAAGGTGTGACCATTACCCGCCCTGACAAAGAACCTTTTAGAAAGGCTGTGGAACCCATGTACGATGAGATCAAGAAAACTCAGCCGGAAATGTATGCCATCATTGAAAAAATAAGAAACCATGAGTAATCCATCGCATTCTTTAAAAAATAAAATCAACCATCAAGTGGGCTATGCATTGATTATCATCATGGCCCTTATGGTGATCAATGTGACCTGGCAGGTGGCTTCTAGGTATCTTTTCATGTCTCCCAGTTCCTTTACCGATGAGCTGGCGAGGTTCCTGTTGATTTGGTTGGGTATGTTGGGAGCTGCTTATGTGGCCGGACATAATGACCACTTGGCCATTGATATTTTACCGACAAAGCTTACCGGAAAAGCTAAGAACAAGCTGATGATCTTCATCCACCTTGTCATCATTGGTTTTGCGGTCCCTGTAATGATTTTTGGGGGAAGCAACCTGGTGTATATCACTTATATGCTCGGTCAAAAGTCCACCACCTTGCAGATTCCGTTGGCTTATGTGTATACGATCATCCCGGTCAGCGGCATTTTGATTTCGATCTACCAAATCGCCGACATTAAACACCATCTTCAACATAACAGGAATTATTAATCATGGAATATATTACCATAATCATATTAGTTTTAAGTTTTATTACCCTAATGGGGCTTGGTGTGCCCGTGGCCTGGAGCTTGGGGTTCAGCAGCATGGTTACCCTGATGGTGACCGTGGCTACCGTCCCCTCCCTGACTACCATCGCCCAACGTATGGGAGCTGGTCTGAATAGTTTTTCACTTCTGGCCATTCCGTTCTTTATTTTGGCAGGTGAAATCATGAACAAGGGAGGTATCGCCAATCGCCTGATCAACCTGGCCAAAGCCATCAGCGGAAGGCTCCCTGGAGGCTTGTTATATGTAAACGTAATCGCCGCAATGCTTTTTGGGGCCATTGCCGGATCTGCTGTAGCAGCAGCCTCTGCCCTTGGTGGCATACTAGGTAAACGCATGGAAGATGAAGGTTACCCAAAAGAACTTGGTGTTGCGGTGAACGTAACTTCCTCTACCACCGGTTTGGTCATTCCTCCATCCAATGTACTCATCGTTTATTCCCTGGCCAGTGGCGGCGTTTCGATTGCCGCGCTATTTGTGGCCGGGTATATACCGGGACTGTTTATCGGCTTGTTGCTGATGTTGACAGCGGCCTATTTCATCAAAAAGAACAAGCTTCCAGCAGGAGAAGCTACTTCAATGAAAGAACTGGGAAAGGTATTTGTTGATGCGGCTCCTAGCTTGACCTTGTTGGTCATTGTTATTGGGGGGATTGTTGCCGGGGTGTTTACTGCCACTGAAGCTTCAGCCATTGCAGTAATTTACACTTTGGCCTTGTCATTCCTTTACAGGGAACTTAAGGTAAAGGACCTCTCTGCCATTTTACTAAAATCCTCTGCTACTACAGCTGTGGTAGCTATGCTAATTGCTACTTCCATGAGTATGTCATGGGTAATGTCCAGTGAAGACATTCCTCAGTCTATAAGCCGTGTGCTATTGTCCCTTAGTGAAAACAAATACGTTATTTTGATCATCATCAACCTGATCCTCTTATTTGTAGGGATATTTATGGACATGACCCCAGCGGTATTGATCTTTACACCGATATTCCTGCCTGTGGTAACTGAGTTGGGAATTGATCCGGTTCACTTTGGTATCATCATGGTGCTTAACCTTTGTATAGGACTTTGTACCCCGCCTGTAGGATCGGTGCTGTTCATTGGTGTGGGAGTTGCCAAAACCTCCATTGCCAAAGTCGTCAAGCCCATGTTGCCTTTTTTCATTGCCATGATCATCGGCCTGGCCGTGATTACCCTTTGGCCAGAATTGACCCTTTGGTTACCTGGTTTATTTGGATTGTAATCACTGTTAATACCAAACACATCATAAAGCCATTCCTTCGGGGATGGCTTTTTCATTTTTCCTGATTCCAATCCCCATTGAGCAAGGAACTTAGCCATGAAGAGTAGTTATTGGGGCGTTCAGCATTCATGGTTCGATGTTCGTCATTCTACATTTTCCCTGGTCTACGAATTTAAACATGAAGAAATGAAGGGATGAAGGGCATGAAGGGCATGAAGGTTTTTTGTATCATGCCCCTGTAATCCAATCCCTTAATTTTCTTAATCCCTTAATGTTTAAATTTAGTTATTGGTTATTTAGTGATTAGGTTATTGGGGCATTCAGCATTCATGATTCGGTGTTCATTATTCTATAATTAACCTTAGTTAGTGGGTGAACCATTAAGAAATGAAGGAGTTAAGGGCATGAAGCTTTTAGAGTCATGCCTCTGTAGCCCAAATCCTTACTTTTCTTAATCCCTTAAT
>NZ_BAAHAP010000122.1:0-13121 GCF_054777495.1 Echinicola sediminis
AGGACACCCCAGGCTCAGGATGCGGCATCTTCAATGGGCCATTGACGACAAAATGAGAAATCATTGGCTGAACAACATGCTGACTGCCCTTGATCGTCTTGACATTGACCAAAATGTAAAAGAGCTAATGATGAGCTACTTTGTCAAAGTAGCCAACCATATGATCAATCAATAACTATCCATGTTGCTAATCAGACGTATCTACTCCCTTTACGGTTCGTTGATATTCATCCTTTCCTTTCTGCTGCTTTTGCCTTTTTTCTTTATTACCATCGAAATTCCGAGACTGAAGAAATATGGAAGGATGCTCAACGGAATTTGGGCGAGGCTTTTCTTCACCGGACTTTTCATCAGGGTCAAAGTGGAAAACAGAAAATACCTCAAGCACCATAAGCAATACATCATTATCGCCAACCATTTCTCCTACCTGGATATCCCTGTAATCGGGCTGATGTCGCGAGACGCGGTCTTTATCGGTAAAAGCTCCCTGGGAAAAGTCCCATTGTTCGGTTATATGTTCAGAAAGCTGCATATCGCCGTCAACCGGGCCAGCTTTAGGAGCCGGGGAGAATCCCTCAAACGGACCAAGGAAATCCTTGACCAAGGCGGCAATGTGATCATATTCCCCGAAGGCGGTATCAGAACCACCAATGCTCCCGAAATGGCCTCCTTCAAAGACGGCGCGTTTAGCTTGGCTTTTGAAAAACAAATCCCGGTAATTCCTGTCACTTTATCCTATAATCATTTAATTTTGCCGGACGACAACAAGTTCTTATTGAATTACAAACCGGTGAAAGTGGTCATCCACCCCCCAGTAATCCCTGAGGGGGATGCCAAACAAGCCATTGCCGCTATGAAGGAGACATGCTTCCAAACCATACAAAACCAGCTATGGAAGGACAATGGTTTCACAAATGATAGAGCAAAAGGATCACCTTCACCCCAAAAACAAGTACAATGAAGATCGATAACAATACGCTGAAGAAAATTGCCCACTTGGCAAGACTGGAGTTTGATGAAAACAGCGCCAAAAAAATGACCAGAGACATGACCCAAATCCTGGACTGGGTAGAGCACCTGGACCAGGTAGATACCGAGGGAGTGGAGCCCATCACCACCATGTCCTCAGAAATCAATGTACTGAGGGAAGACAAGGTAGGCAAACATTTGGATCATGAAAAAGGATTAAAAAATGCTCCTCAGCGGGACTCGGATTATTTCCGCGTACCAAAGGTACTAGAATAATGCGCAAGCAATCAGTGGATCTAATCAACCGAATTTTATTTAAAGGGCTGCCAATCACCATTACCGTCATTGGCAGTTTTCTTTTACTGTACCATTACTTTTTTGACTGGAATACCGCACTGCCTATCCAGCCGGGCATATTTACGGAGATGACCAAAGTCCCTTTGGACATTTTCAATTGGGGGCTGGCCCACTACACCCTGGAGGTCGAGAATTACCTGGTCTTCCAAAACTTCGAAGTGCTTTTACCTTCCGTACAAACCACAAAAACACTTGTTTTTGGAACACTGATCTGGCTTTTGTGCAGTGTGGGCATCAGTTTGATCACCCACCTCAAGCGATATTATTTTATCGCCGCCATGACGGTGCTCATTTTCATGCTTACTTTTAGTGGAATCAATTCCTTGAACATCGGCGGTATCAGCAGCAATGTGGCCCTGATCATACTCTTACTTGGGACAGTGGCTCCTGCCATGCTACTCCATGTTTTTTTTGACCATATTTCCCTGACCAGGAAAACGTTGATCATTGCCCCTACGGCCATCTTGACCATGGCAGGACTAATTGCCAGCAGTGAAACCACCGATCCGGCATTGATGATGGCTGAAAACATCAGCCTGGTGGCCTTGGCCATTACTGCCATCTTCACCCTTTACATCGGACACAGCCTGATAAGCGCTTTCTTCCTGCTGATTACCCGCCTTAACCAAGGAGTGGGAATCAAGATTTCCTGGCACCTGAGCATATTCTCTATCAGTTATCTGCTCATACTCTTTCTTGTATTAATGGATAAGGTCGGAAGTCTCTCACTTCCGTTTGCGCTTCCCCCATTGTTTCCGCTCTTTCTGCTGGCGGGGTATATCGGACACGTTGAAGTCAAAGAAAAACTCCGACAGATCAACCAACCATTTTCCTCACCGATCATAGGCTTGTCCTTTTATTGGCTGGGCTTTGCGATCAGCACCTTGACATATTGGAAGACAATGTTTTCCGCCAATCGCCCAATGGAGGATTTTCTGGAGCATTGGCTGGTATACACCCAGCTGGCAATGTCCCTGCTCTTTTTTGCCTACCTGCTTACCAACTTCTCCGGATTTATGAACTCGGGCAAACCACTGGCCGATGTCACCTTCCGCCCCAAGTTTTTCGCTTATTACCATATGAGGATTGGAAGCCTCATCGCCCTTTTGTCCATAATCGTTTATGCCGACGGGGTCATCGCCCCCCAACTGAGCACGAGCGCGACCAATCTCTCTGCTGATTACTATTATGCCACGGGCAAGCCCTTGGAGGCAAGGATATTATTTGAAAACAGCTGGCAACGCTACCGTAAAAATGAAAAGGCAAAAGTGGCCACCATCCTGCTTTATCAAAAGGAAAACCAGCCTACACTGGCACGGAAAAACATAGAAGAAAGCCTGGAATGGAGCCCTTCGGTGCATGAAATCATATTGGCCGCCAACCATGCCCACAAGCGCGAAAAATATTTTGATGCCCTGTATTACCTGGAAAAAGGATTGGAAATCTACCCGGACAATGCATGGATCAAAAACAACCTGGCCCTGCTTTACAGCAAAGGGAACAAGGCAAAAGAAGCATTGGCCCAGCTGGAGGACATTTCACAGAGCAACAGCATTGCCCAATCCAACAAAATCGGCTTAATGGTCAAGCATCGTATGACCACTGATGAAGAGTTTGGCCCTAAGGACCTGGCCGGCAACACCAACTTAATGGCATTAAAAAATGCACAAGGGCAGCTTGCCGACTTCCAGCTACCCTCCGGTGATGCCCATACCCCTATCATGCAACAGGCCATGCTCAGAAATCAATGGACCAACAAACCTTTCCGTCCCCTCGAGGCTGACTTGAAAGAGCTCGATAGTCTGGCTTCTGTGGCAAGGATAAATTACGAGGAAAGACAGCTTCGCACTTCCAGGGTCATCAGAAGCTATCAGGAAAATCAGGTGGGAGAAGCACTTAAATACCTTAATGGCCTGGCCATTGATTTTTCAACCTCCTCAGGCTATTACCATTCCTTGGCGGCTAAAATACTTATTGGTCAAGGGGACATGGAAAAAGCGGCCTTGGAGTTTATTCAGGCAGAAGAAAGCGGCTTCCAAAACTTCCAAGACCAATACCTCCCCGTACTATATTATGGAGGACAATCTGAAAAGGCCTTTGAATTGGCAGAAAAATACGAGCTTGATTTCCCCGACTGGATGAAAGTCCAAATGGATTCGGAATCAATGGAAAGCGAGGAAAGTGTCTTTTTCAGGCAGCTCGCTTTACTCAATAAGGCTTCCAAAGAAGCGTTCTTAGGGGATTTTGAACAGCTTTCCTCCCCTACACTGAAAGCGATCATGGCCCATGAAATCCTGCTTAAGAAAGGACATTGGCTGGACAGAGCCGAAATCAGTGCTTTGCAGGACTTCCTCTCCAAACAAGAGGGGATAGACCATGAGTACATCCGACAACTTTGCGACGTGCTGACATCAGGAAAACCTTTATCCGAAGTACCACAAGGCTCCTTGGTAAAACTTTTCCCCGGTAGCTCCATTTCAAACCCCAACCCCTACCTCAGCCCCTTTGTACTGAAGCGTGTGGACCAACTGGAAAGTGATGAAAAGAAATACGAACTTCTCAGGAATGCTGCAGATTTCAATTCAGACCCCCTACTATGGCTGGAAATGATCAACTACAGCCACAAAATCGGATTGGGAGAATATGGTGAGGCTGCTCTTCAACAGCTTTCCGGTTGGGCGGACAGCAAAAGTCTTCAAAAACTGCAGCTTCAGCCCTGAAAACTGCCTTTTAGATAAATTAACCTTTATTGTTAACACATTCTGTCCGAAAACTGTATCTTTAGGAAAAGAACATTGAACATTTTTATTATGGGGAAGATCATTGAGACCAGCGATATCAAAAAGACCTACGTGATGGGGGCTGAAAAGGTAAGAGCCTTAAAATCTGTCACTATTGACATCAACAAAGGTGAATATGTGGCATTCATGGGTCCTTCGGGCTCAGGCAAATCCACCTTGATGAACATCATAGGCTGTCTTGACACCCCTACGGCCGGCACCTATATACTGAACAACAAGGACGTAAGTGATATGTCTGAAAATGAACTGGCCGAGATCAGAAACAAAGAAATCGGCTTTGTTTTCCAGACTTTTAACCTACTCCCCCGCGCCTCCTGCTTGGAAAACGTAGCCCTGCCCTTGATCTACGCCGGCTATAATAAAGCTGACCGGGAAGACAAGGCCTTTATGGCCCTTAAGAGTGTAGGCCTTGACAACCGCATCAACCACAAGCCCAATGAACTTTCCGGTGGCCAGCGACAAAGGGTAGCCATTGCCCGTGCCCTGGTGAACGACCCCAGCATCATCCTAGCGGATGAACCGACCGGTAACCTGGATACCAAAACCTCCTATGATATCATGAGCCTCTTTCATGAGCTCCATCAAAAGGGCAATACCATTATCATGGTCACCCACGAGGACGATATCGCACATTATGCACAACGGATCGTGAGGCTACGGGACGGCCTGGTCGAGACTGACACCATCAACCCGAATCCTACAACAAATAATTTTCAAGCTGTCACCGAACAGGACTATAAAAATTAAAAGTTAATGCTTAATTTTGCGTCTTGATTCATTGGTCAAGTCTTGCACCCGTAAAATTTTCTTTTCACTGAAAAAGAACCTTTTACACCAATACGACACCACTATCTCAACCAGACAGATATCAAATGAAGGTATATACTAAAGGCGGTGATAAGGGACAAACCTCTTTGCTCGGAGGGGCCAGGGTATCCAAAGCGCATCTAAGAATTGAGTCCTATGGGACAATAGATGAACTGAATGCCCACATCGGCCTGTTAAGAGATCAGGAAATCAATGAATCACGTAGTGGGTTTCTAAAAGAAATCCAAGACAGGCTATTTACCATCGGAGCGGCGCTCGCTGCTGAACCCGGCAAAAAAAATGTTAAAAAGCCGGATATATCGGAGGAGGATGTCCTGCAGCTGGAAAAAGAAATTGACCGCATGGAAAAAGAACTCCCTGCATTGAAACATTTCATTTTACCAGGAGGACACACGATAGTGTCTTACTGCCACATCGCCCGAACCGTCTGCAGAAGAGCTGAAAGAAGGGTCATTGCCCTTGCTGAAATGGAGCCTATTGAAGCGATTATTATCATATATTTAAATAGACTTTCCGATTATCTATTTGTTTTGGGAAGATTAATTTCAAAAGAATTAGAAGTAGGAGAAGTTACGTGGGAACCAAGAGTTTAACACCATGAACAAAACAATTGACATCCAAATAAAAACAACCACCAATTCTAAGTTACCCGGAACTAACTTTGAAAACTTAGCCTTTGGCCAGGTAATGAGTGACCACATGTTTGTGGCTGACTTTAAAAACGGTGAATGGCAAAACTTCAGCATTGAACCCTATGCACCGCTTTCGCTTAATCCCGCCAATGCCACACTACATTACGGACAGTCGGTTTTTGAAGGATTGAAGGCTTATAAAAAAGAAAACGGTGAAGTCTTGATCTTCAGAGCTGATGCCAATCAAAAAAGACTGAACGAATCCGCCAAAAGGATGTGCATCCCTGAAGTCCCTGAAGAGATCTTTATGGACGGACTGAGAAAACTGCTGGAAGTAGACCGAGGCTGGATCCCAAACAAACCTGGTTGTTCACTGTACATCAGGCCCTTTATTTTTGCTACCGATGACTATTTGGGCATCAGGCCATCACACACGTATAAGTTCATGATATTCACCTGTCCGGTGGGGCATTATTACGCCAAACCGGTTTCGGTAAAAGTGGAAACCAAATACACCAGAGCTGCTGAAGGGGGCACAGGTGAAGCCAAAGCAGCAGGCAATTATGCGGGCTCTCTTTATCCTGCCCTGATCGCCCAAAAGCAAGGCTATGACCAGTTGCTTTGGACAGACAGCAAAACCCATCAAAACATCGAGGAGAGCGGCACGATGAATGTTATGTTCATCATCAATGACACATTGATCACTGCCCCTACCACCAAAGGGACCATTCTAAAAGGCATCACCAGGGATTCGGTTTTGACCTTGGCAAGGGAAAGTACCCTCAAAGTGGAAGAAAGGTACCTGTCCCTTCAGGAACTGAAGGAAGCATTGGAAAACGGCACGCTGAAGGAAGCTTTCGGCACCGGCACTGCCGCCACCATTGCCCATATTGACAAGATACACGTGGGTGACCAGGATTATATTCTCCCTGAAAAACCAGCAGACTCCTTCTCTTATAAAGTATTGGAAACGTTGGATGCCATCAAATACGGCAGACAGGAGGACGAGCACGGCTGGATCACCAAAGTATAATCTCAGCACCAAAGGGCTTTTCCGATAAAGGGAAAGCCCTTTGCCCTTAAATCTATCCCCTCCTCCACGTCTAACCGTATCGGTCAATCTAATATTTTTAGTAAAATGGGAAGAAAACTCCTGACCACCTTTGCTGCTTTTACCATTACCTTTTTGCTGATCGGCCTCAATACCGGCCATGCCCAACGCTACCTGATCCTGCAAAAGGGTGCCAACCAAAAGTCGCGCATAACATACGAAGAAGGAGACTGGATCACTTACCGTCCCAAGGGAATCGGTTATTTTATGGATGACCAGATCAAAGAAATCACCCGGGATTACCTCATCCTTTCCGAAAACATCATCAGCCCTGAAAAGATCGCAGCCGTAGATGTCTCCAAAACCGACGAGCGGAACCAAACACTCAAAAGCTTCAGCACCTTGGCCGCCGCAGCCGGCGGACTCCTGCTTACTGCAGAGACCATCAACAGTCTTTACCATGAAAAACGCTTGAGTTACTCCAAAGGCGGCCTGATCATTTCTTCCGCCCTGATAGCAAGCAGCTTTGTACTCTCCAAACTCAAAAAGCGGTACTTCAAAAACGAAGGCAGAAACAAAATCCAGATCATCTACCTGGACCTGGACATTCCGGAAAACACGTCCAATTAGTTATTGGGTCAATAAGTCATTAAGTTATTGACGATATCCTCTTTGAACGTATCAATGATCAAACACTGGACCAGGTTCATTTCGCCCAAACCCTTTGCGGGGCATTAGGTAAAACCGTAAAATTTCCCGAAATTCGCAGTTCAAAATTTTAATTTAAACGGGATATTTTATGACATCAGAACAGTTGAAAGACTTGAAGGCGCGTATCACGGCCTTAAGGAGGTATCTTTGACTACGATCGTAAGAAAGCTGAAATAGAAGATTTAGAGGCAGTTTCTGCCCAACCTGACTTTTGGAACGATCCAGAAGAGGCCGAAAAGACCATGAAGCAAATCCAGGCCAGAAAATCCTGGACCTCTGCTTATGAAAACGCCGAAACGCAGGTCCAAGACTTGGAAGTTCTCTATGAATTTTACACTGCAGGTGACGTAGAGGAAGAAGAAATCAAAAGAGATTACCAAAAAGCACTCAATGAACTGGAAGACCTGGAGCTGAAGAAAATGCTCAGCAGCGAGGAGGACCAGCTCAGTGCCCTACTGGAAATCAACCCTGGCGCCGGAGGAACAGAAAGCAACGACTGGGCTTCTATCCTGATGAGAATGTACATCATGTGGGGAGAGAAAAACGGCTACAAGGTAAAAGAAGTGGACCTACAGGAAGGCGACGTGGCGGGTATCAAATCTGTCACCTTGGAATTTGAAGGACCACTGGCCTATGGCTTCCTTAAATCAGAAATAGGAGTCCATCGACTGGTAAGGATTTCACCTTTTGACAGCGGTGGAAGACGCCATACCTCGTTTGCATCCGTTTATGTCTACCCGGTAGTGGATGATTCCATTGAAATTGAGATCAACCCCTCCGATATCGAACTCCAAACCTCCAGATCGGGAGGAGCCGGCGGGCAGAATGTAAACAAGGTGGAAACAAAGGTCCAACTGACCCATAAGCCTACCGGTATTGTGGTCATCTGTCAAGTGGAGCGCTCCCAGCTTGCCAACCGTGAAAAAGCCATGCAGATGCTAAAGTCCAGGCTTTATCAAATGGAAATGGAAAAGCGGAATGCTGAAAGAGCCAAAATCGAAGCAGGAAAAATGAAAATCGATTTCGGTTCCCAGATCAGGAACTATGTCCTTCATCCTTACAAACTGATAAAGGACGCGAGAACAGGACACGAAACTTCCGATGTACAGACCGTACTGGACGGAGGCCTCAATGACTTCATCAAAGCCTATCTTTTGGCCCAAAGCGAAGAGGGAGCCAGTGAAAATTAATCAAACATCATTTTCATCATGATAAAGCGCACCGGAAAACCGGTGTGCTTTTCTGTTTAATTGATCAGATGACCATGAAACGCTACAGCATCATCCCTCCTTTTTTAACCCGCCGTTTCTTGCAGCTTTGTATCAGCTCTTTTTTATTCTTTGCCAGCTTCAACATGATCATCCCCGAACTTCCCGAATATTTGACAAGTCTGGGAGGCGAAGATTACAAAGGCCTGATCATTTCCCTATTTACCTTGACCGCAGGTCTCTCCAGGCCCTTTAGCGGCAAACTGGCGGATAAGATAGGAAGGGTACCTGTAATGATCTTTGGAGCAGGAGTCTGTTTGTTGGTCAGCCTTCTTTACCCTTTGATCAGTGGGGTGGCAGGCTTTCTCTGCTTAAGGTTCTTCCACGGATTTTCTACAGGTTTTACCCCAACGGGAATATCAGCCTATGTAGCAGACATCGTCCCCTTCAACAGGCGCGGGGAAGCCATGGGACTGCAATCCCTTTTCAGCTCCTTGGGCATGGCCGCTGGACCGGCCATCGGAGGTTTTATCGCTGACCTCTACGGCATTACTCCATTGTTTTACTATTCTTCGGCAGTCGCCCTGATTGCTATCCTATTACTGGCCAGGCTGAAAGAAACTGTGGAAGAAACGGAGCCCCCGCAACTCCGTCACCTTGTTCTAAAAAAGAATGAGATTATCGAAAAAAGGGTCTTTGCCCCCTCCTTTGTTTTATTCTTTTGCTACCTGTCCTTTGGAATTATCCTGACCATCATCCCCGATTTCTCGGCCTTCCTGGACATTGACAACAAGGGCATCTTCTTTGCAGTTTTCACCCTCAGTTCTCTGGTGATACGCCTATTGGCAGGAAGGGCCTCGGACAAATATGGCCGGATCCCGGTACTGAAAATGGCCACTCTCTGCCTTGCCTTGGCCATGACCTCCATTGCCCTGAGCGAATCCAGCAACATGCTGCTGTTTTCCGGTGTTCTTTTCGGTTTTGCCATAGGCATGACCTCGCCGACCATTGCCGCCTGGACGATTGACCTTTCCCTGCCGGATTTCCGGGGCAGGGCTTTGGCCACCATGTACATTGCCTTGGAGGCAGGCATTGGCCTGGGCGCGCTGGCCTCCGGCTGGCTGTACGCCAACAAAAGCCAAAATTTCCCTTTGGTGTTTTTGGTTGGAGGGGCCGGTGCCCTGATTGCGCTGATCTATCTTTTTTCAACTAAACACCGACAGCCACAAATGACCTAGGACGCCTCTTCTACCTTATTGATGCATCGCTGGTTTTGGAGCAAAGCAGTGATGTCCTGCTTCTCCCAATTTTCCTTGATCTCATTCAGGTTGGTCTCATAGTTCTGCTTGAACTTCCTTCGGTAGATCGCCTCTACAAATCTTCTGACATCGGTAGCGGTTTCCAGGATCAACTTAGGCACTTTGGTAGGCTTATCATCTTCTCCTTTTGCCACCATGGTAAAATAACAGGTATTGGTGTGCTTCATCTCCCCCGTCTTCACATTCTCGGATACCACCTTAATCCCGATCACCATGGAACTGTTGCCCACATAATTGATGGATGCTTTCATGGACACCAACTCCCCCACTTCCACTGGCTGCAAAAAGTCTACTGTATCGACTGACACAGTTACACAGTAAGCCCCGCTATGTTTACTAGCAGTAGCATAGGCCACTTTATCCATCAACGAAAGGAGGATCCCTCCATGGATTTTACCGCCAAAATTGGCATAAGAAGGAATCATTAATTCGGTGATAGTGGTTCTTGAGAAGGCCGATGTCCTGGCCAGTTCTTGGTTTGCACTCATGGTTTGTTAGGTTAAAAACAGCAAATAATGGGTGAATATAAAACAAAAAGACGGGACTAACCATGCTGCCCCGTCTTTCCATGCCTTTATAACCATTGCTTGACTTATATAAGTAGAATCAAAACGTCTTTGCACCTCTTTTCGTGACGGCCTGAGGATCGGAAAATTGCGTCACCTAACTCCTTTATGGTTAAGAAAATAGCAGTTTCCAGCAATACCTGTCCCGACCACTCTACGCGGACGGTCATTAAATGGGATAGGGAGTCTATCAAGGTTTTACCTTCCTCAGCCAACGGGAAGGGCTTTCTCTTTCTTGGTAAGGAGTTTCTTGCTAATGCGATGGAAGCGATACAGCAACAAACCTCCGGTGATGGTCAAACCTATCAATAGACCATACCACACCCCTTGCTCTTTAAAGCCCAAATGAAAAGCCAGAAAATATCCCAAAGGCAGTGCTATCCCCCAGTAGGCGATCAAGGTAATAACCGTCGGCATGGTCACATCAGCCATTCCTCTCAATGCCCCAAGCCCAACTGCCTGAACCCCATCAGAAAGCTGAAACAAACCGGCAATAACCAGCAAACTGGCAGTCACTTCAACCACATTGACCTCATCAATATAGAGCAATGGCAGGTAATTCCTCAAAACAACAAACAAAAAGGCAAATACAGCCATCAGTATCAGCACCATACCAAAAACCGTAAACCCGGCCTCTCTCAATGTCTTAATATCATTTTTACCCAACTGGTTGCCCACGCGGACCATAGCTGCTGCCGATAGTCCCATGGCCATCATATAACTGATGGAGGCCAGGTTGATGGCTATCTGATGTGCCGCCAAGGCATTTGCCCCGATCCAGCCCATCATGATCGCCGCAGCGCTAAAAGCCCCCACTTCAAAAACAAACTGAAAGCCCGTAGGCACTCCTATTTTCAGCATTTTTGAAAACATGGGAAAATAAAGCCGCTTAAAGTCAAACCTGATGCTGTAGCGCCTAAACCGCTTGGCCCTCCAAACATACAACCATATGATCAGCGCCATCAGCACCCTCGAAATCAATGTAGCCCATCCTGCGCCGTTCAAGCCCATTGGGGAGAAACCCAAATGACCAAATATCAGCACCCAATTCAAAAAGATATTCACCAGATTACACAGGACCGTGATCATCATCGCCTGTTTGGTCTGACTGAGGCCTTCCAACAATTGCCTAAAGGTCTGAAAAAACATCACAGGAATAAGCGACAGCGTGATGATCCCCAAATAGGGAATAGCCAAATCCACCACCTTCTCGGGCTGGTTCATATAATGAAGTAAAGGCGCTGCCAGTACAATCAACAAGAACAGGAAAATGCCGGCAAAGCCGTTAATTGCAAAACCATGATTGAAAATCCTGCTGATCTTAAGCAACTTCCCTCCTCCATCTGCAGCAGCCACCAAGGGCGTTATGGCCATAGAAATCCCTGTACCGAACATCATGACCACAAAAAAAATACTGTTGGCCAATGAGGCAGCAGCAAGCGGCTCAGCGCCCAAGCGCCCGACCATCATACTATCTGCCACCCCTACCATCACATGACCTAGCTGACTTAACATCACCGGATAGGCCAAGTGATAGGTACGGGAAAAATGCTTCTTAAAATTCATTCTCCGCAGCATGACAAAACCCTTCTAAAATTACTACTTCTACGTTTACTATAAATTGCCCAGAGCTCAAACTAAACCCCTAACATCCTGGCCACTTTTAACAGGACTGCAGCACTGATTACATCGGAGATCTCCCCGGACATCACCATGTCCACCGCCTCTTTTAAAGGAAGCTTCCTGACCTGGATTTTCTCGGTATCCTCAAACTCAGTCTCCCCCATGCTCAGTTCCTCGGCCAAAAACGCAAACCCCTCTTCATCTGTTACAGAATTGGAAGTATGGAACCGCATGATTTCGGACCACTTCCCTGCCCTGATTCCGGTTTCCTCTCTCAGTTCTCGTTTTGCACTATCCAGCAGGTCCTCACCTATCGGTCCTCCGCCCTCTGGAATCTCCCAACTGTATTCATCAATGGTATAGCGGTACTGCCCCACCAACCAGGTGTTCAAATCACTGTCCACAGGAACGATGGCCATCGCTTTGTTCTTGAACTTCACCTTGCCATATAAACCATCGGTCCCCGCAGGGGTCACCACCTCATGTTCCTCCAACTCTATCCAAGGATTGGAATAAACTGACCTTTTGCTTTTAGTCTTCCACGGATTACTTTCCATAATACATTGAATGATTAAATTTCTGCCCCACATTTTGTTTGGCCAAAACATGGAATGCTTGTCCAAACAGGTTGCGCAGGGTAAAAAAAAAGGGCGACTTAAAGCCACCCTTTCCTGTATTGTTACTTTATTTTCTTACAAAGGGATTGGCAATACTTTACTGTCTTTGAAGGTAGAAAGAATAACCATGGACTGCATAGAGTCCACTTCTTTGATTTCACTGACCTTCTCCAACATCAATTTCTGATAAGAATTAATGTCTTTAGAGATAATTTTCAGGATAAAATCCCCTGTACCAGTAATATGGTGACACTCTATCACTTCTGGAACAGCATTAATTTCCTTCATAAAGGCATCTATATTGGCTTTGTTGTGTCCAATCAAGCTTACTAAAACAAAGGTGCTCACCCCTAAACCGATCCTTTCTGGATCCAATTTGGCATGATAGCTTTTGATGATCCCTGACTGCTCCAACTTCTTGACACGTTCTAAGGTAGGG
>NZ_BAAHAP010000123.1:0-12989 GCF_054777495.1 Echinicola sediminis
GGCCTTTTGTATTCATCTAAATTCGTTTTATTTAACGGTCTCTTTGGTCTTACGTGATCCGCTTTCTTTTTCACTGGTGGAAAGCTTTTCGTATTCCTCCTTAGATCCCACAATTATGTGCTGGAAACTTCTTTGTCCAGTACCTGCAGGTATAAGGTGCCCTACGATTACGTTTTCCTTCAGTCCAAGAAGCTCATCTCGCTTACCTCTGATAGCCGCCTCACTCAATACCTTAGTAGTTTCCTGGAAGGATGCTGCTGAAATAAAGCTTTCAGTACCCAAAGAAGCTGCAGTGATACCTTGGAGAGTAGGTTTCGAAACAGCAGTTTCGGCATCTCTCACCTGTACCAACTTAAGGTCTTTACGCTTCAGGCTGGAATTTTCATCCCTCAACCTTCTGGCGGTAATGATCATACCAGCCTTCAAAGTGCTGGAATCTCCAGCATCCATAACCACTTTCTTATCAAGGATATTATCGTTTTCCTCTCTGAATGCCCACTTGTCCACTACCTGACCTTGAAGGAACCCAGTATCACCAGCATCAAGGATTTCTACCTTCTGCATCATTTGGCAAACGATCACCTCGATGTGCTTATCGTTGATCTTCACCCCTTGCAGACGGTATACCTCCTGGATTTCGTTTACCAAGTATTCCTGTACCGCAGTTGGGCCTTTGATCGAAAGGATATCATTAGGGGTAATCGCTCCATCAGAAAGTGCTTCACCTGCTCTGATAAAGTCATTTTCCTGAACCAGGATGTGCTTGGACAAAGAAACCATGTAGCGCTTCTTCACCCCATCTTTTGATTCAATGAAAATCTCTCGGTTACCACGCTTGATGCCTCCATAGGTCACCACTCCATCGATCTCAGAAACTACCGCTGGGTTAGATGGGTTACGGGCTTCAAACAATTCCGTTACCCTAGGTAGACCACCGGTAATATCCCTTGTTTTACCTACCGAACGAGGAATCTTCACAAGGATTTGACCAGCTTTCACCTTATCTCCTTCTTCAACAGCAAGGTGTGCTCCCACAGGGATATTGTATCCTTTGGTCTCCTCACCGTAATTTACAACCACAGCAGGGTTTTTGGTCTTATCCTTGGTATCTATGATTACTTTCTCTTTGTATCCGGTCTGATCATCGGCTACTTCCTTATAAGTAATCCCTTCAATGATCGCATCGAATGACACCTCACCGTCAAATTCTGAAAGGATAACCGCGTTATATGGATCCCATGTACACAGGGAATCTCCTTTAGCGATTTTCTGTCCATCCTTGACATTAAGTACCGCACCATAAGGCACGTGGTTGGATACCAGTGTTTTTCCGGACTTTACATCGTTGATCTTGATCTCTCCGGACCTACCCATTACGATGGAAACAGCGTCTCCATCTTTGTTGGTGGTATCAATCCATCTCAGTTCTTCTTCAAATTCAACCACACCTTCAAACTTGGCGTTGATACTTGCCTCTACCGAGATATTGGATGCCGTACCACCTACGTGGAAGGTTCTCAAGGTAAGCTGGGTACCGGGCTCACCGATAGATTGGGCAGCAATTACCCCTACCGACTCACCGCTTTGTACCACTCTACCTGTGGACAGGTTACGGCCGTAGCATTTGGTACAAACCCCTCTTCTGGATTCACAGGTCAATACTGATCTGATCTCCACTTCTTCCACTGCTGACTCATCTATCATCCTGGCCAGCTCATCAGTGATTTCCTCACCTGACTGGATCAACACTTCATCACTGATAGGATCAATCACATCGTGAACGGATACCCTACCGACAATTCGTTCTGATAGCGGCTCTACGATTTCATCGTTGTCCTTCAATGCCTGCACCACAAGACCCCGAAGTGTACCACAATCTTCTTCTGATACAATTACATCTTGGGCCACATCCACCAACCTTCTTGTCAAGTAACCGGCATCTGCTGTTTTCAAGGCAGTATCTGCAAGACCTTTACGTGCACCGTGAGTTGAGATAAAGTACTCCAATACGTCCAAACCTTCTTTAAAGTTGGAAAGAATTGGGTTTTCAATGATCTCCCCTACAGAACCTTGAAGGTTTTTCTGCGGTTTGGCCATCAGCCCCCTCATACCTCCAAGCTGACGGATCTGCTCACGAGAACCCCTCGCGCCAGAGTGCATCATCATATAGATGGCATTGAATCCTTGCTTATCCTCCTCCATCTGCTTCATCAGGATGTTGGTAAGATTGGAGTTGGTCCTGGTCCAGATGTCAATCACCTGGTTATAACGTTCGTTGTCTGTAATCAGACCCATCAAGTAGTTATTCCATACCTGATCCACTTCTTCTTTTGCCTTGGCAATCAATGGATCTTTATCTTCTGGAATAATCACGTCGTTTAGTCCCATAGACAGACCGCCTTGGTAGGCCATCTGGAATCCTAGATGTTTGATATCATCCAAGAACTGGGCACTACGGGCGATACCGCATATTTTCACTACCTCAGCAATGATCTGCTGAAGTTTTTTCTTCGTAAGCAATTCGTTGACATACCCTACTTCCTCAGGAACAAACTGGTTGAAGATCAAACGGCCGGCAACCGTCTCAACGATCTTTTCTACCAATGAACCGTCTTCTTCTCTTACTTTCACCTTACACTTGATCAGAGCGTGTTGGGATATTGCCTTTTCATTCAAAGCAATGATCACATCTTCTTCACCATAGAAAGTCATTCCCTCACCAGGTACTGGCTCTTCAGGGGTAGACTTTCTACCTTTGGTTACATAATACAGTCCCAATACCATGTCCTGGGATGGTACAGTAATAGGTGCACCGTTCGCCGGGTTCAGGATATTGTGAGAGGAAAGCATCAAGGTAGAAGCTTCCAAAATCGCCTCATGACCTAGTGGAACGTGAACGGCCATCTGGTCACCATCGAAATCGGCGTTAAAGGCAGTACATACCAACGGGTGTAGCTGAATAGCTTTTCCTTCTATCAGTTTTGGCTGGAAGGCCTGAATACCCAATCTGTGAAGTGTAGGAGCCCGGTTAAGCAATACAGGGTGACCTTTCAATACATTCTCAAGGATATCCCATACGACAGGGTCTTTTCTATCTACAATCTTCTTAGCGGATTTCACTGTCTTCACAATACCTCTTTCGATCAGTTTTCTGATGATAAAAGGCTTGAAGAGCTCAGCCGCCATATTTTTAGGCAGACCGCACTCATGAAGCTTCAGTTCAGGACCTACTACAATTACAGAACGTCCAGAGTAATCCACACGCTTACCGAGCAAGTTTTGACGGAAACGTCCTTGCTTACCTTTCAACATGTCAGAAAGTGACTTCAGCGCCCTGTTGCCGTCAGATCTTACCGCATTTACCTTTCTTGAGTTATCAAACAGGGAATCCACGGCCTCTTGAAGCATCCTTTTTTCGTTTCGAAGGATTACCTCAGGAGCCTTGATATCGATCAATCGCTTCAGACGGTTGTTTCTGATGATTACTCTTCTGTAGAGATCATTCAAATCAGAGGTAGCAAAACGGCCACCATCCAAAGGAACCAAAGGTCTCAGTTCCGGTGGAATCACAGGAACCATTCGAACGACCATCCACTCCGGACGGTTTTCAATTCTGGTTCTTGCATCTCTGAAGGCTTCAACCACTTTCAGTCGCTTTAAAGCTTCCGCTTTTCTTTGCTGAGAAGTGTCCGTAGCCGCTTGGTGACGAAGGCTATAAGAAAGGTCGTCAAGATCTAGTCTTGCCAACAACATTTCAATGGCCTCAGCACCCATTTTTGCGATGAACTTGTTCGGATCATCGTCGTCAAGCATTTGGTTTTCTTTAGGAAGCTTGTCCATGATATCCAAATACTCGTCTTCTGTTAGGAAATCCAAGTACTGCAGGCCGTCTTCAGCCTTGATACCAGGATTGATAACAGCATATCTTTCGTAGTATACAATTTGATCCAGTTTCTTGGTAGGCAGACCTAACAAGTAACCGATTTTGTTTGGCAGGGATTTGAAATACCAGATGTGCGCCACAGGAACCACCAGTTCGATGTGTCCCATTCTTTCTCTACGCACTTTCTTTTCAGTCACCTCTACCCCACATCTGTCACAAATGATACCTTTATATCTTATGCGCTTATACTTACCACAATGACATTCCCAGTCCTTAACAGGCCCGAAAATACGCTCACAGAAAAGACCGCCCATTTCAGGCTTGTACGTTCTGTAATTGATAGTTTCCGGTTGCGTCACCTCACCATGAGAGCTATCCAGGATCGATTCCGGAGAAGCCAAACTAATAGTGACTCTGGAAAAGTCGTTGTTTAGTTTTTTATTTTTTCTGAACGCCATAATTTGTTTTGTGAGTATGTGAAGGGCCTTTCGGCCCAATAAGATCTAATTTAGTCGAGTGTAATTTCAAGGGCCAGGCCTCTCAATTCATGAACCAATACATTGAATGATTCAGGAATGTTTGGCTTAGGAAGATTTTCTCCTTTCACAATTGCCTCGTAAGCTTTTGCCCTACCGATTACATCATCAGACTTCACCGTAAGAATTTCTTGAAGCACGTGCGAAGCGCCGAAGGCCTCCAGTGCCCAAACCTCCATCTCTCCGAAACGCTGACCACCAAACTGGGCTTTACCACCCAATGGCTGCTGCGTGATCAAAGAATATGGTCCAATCGATCTGGCGTGCATCTTATCATCTACCAAGTGACCTAGTTTCAGCATGTAAGCGATACCTACTGTAACCGGCTGGTCAAACTTCTTACCTGACAAACCATCATAGAGGTAAGTTCTACCAAAGGATGGAAGACCTGCCAGATCCAATTCCGCAGCCACTTCTTCCGTAGTAGCTCCATCGAAGATCGGAGTGGCATATTTCTTTCCGAGTTTCTGTCCGGCCCAAGCCAATACCGTCTCGAAAATCTGTCCGATATTCATTCGGGAAGGTACCCCAAGTGGGTTCAATACGATGTCCATCGGTGTACCGTCTTCCAAGAACGGCATATCCTCATCACGTACAATCTTGGCTACGATACCTTTGTTACCGTGACGACCTGCCATCTTATCTCCCACTTTAAGCTTACGCTTCTTAGCCACATAAACTTTAGCAAGCTGAACAATACCTGCAGGAAGTTCATCCCCTACTTCCAGGGTGAACCTGTCTCGCTTGAACCTACCAGAGATTTCATTTCTGGTATTGGTATAGTTTTTCACCAATTGCTGGATCAATCCATTTGTGTGCTGATCATCTGTCCAGTCATCCAAAATGATATCAGAAATCAAATTGGCTTCCTCTGGTACATTATAATTGCTCTCATCCCTGTAAGGGTTCTTCGCTGGGAACAAATTGTTTTCAATATTCTGAATATTGAATTTCACTCCCTTACTGATGATCTCATCGCCGAACTTATGCTTCACGCCCTGAGAAGTCATTCCATCCAGAATGCTCACCAGTTTGTTGATCATCTTAGCCCTTACTCCCAAAAGTTCTTTGGTATAGCTTTGCTTCAGCTTCTCAACTTCAGCTTTTGCTTTGGCCCTAAGTTCTTTGTCCTTTTTAGGTCGGGAGAACAACTTGGTCTCGATCACGACACCGTTCAGTGAAGGGGAAGCCTTAAGCGATGCATCTTTCACATCACCGGCCTTATCACCGAAGATCGCTCTCAATAGTTTTTCTTCCGGAGTTGGATCGGTCTCACCTTTCGGGGTGATCTTACCAATAATGATATCACCTTCCTTAAGTTCAGCACCGATTCTAATGATACCATTTTCATCCAAGTTCTTAACCGCTTCTTCAGAAACGTTAGGAATCTCAGAAGTCAACTCTTCTTCACCACGCTTGGTATCCCTTACTTCTAGTTGGAATTCCTCTACGTGAATGGAAGTAAAGATATCTTCCCTTACAACCCGCTCAGAAATTACAATCGCATCCTCGAAGTTGTATCCTTGCCAAGGCATGTAGGCCACCTTCAGGTTTTTACCCAATGCCAGTTCACCTTGGTTAGTAGAATATCCTTCTACCAATACCTGTCCCTTTTTCACGCGCTGGCCTTTCAGTACCAGCGGTGTCAGGTTGATGGTAGTGTCCTGGTTGGTTCTTCTGAATTTGATCAGGTCGTAAGACTTATACTCGTCACTGAAGTTGACCAGCAATTCATCATCGCTGAGGTCATACTTGATGACGATTTTCTTAGCATCCACAAAATCTACTACACCGTCAGTTTCTGCGATGATCAAAGACCTTGAATCTACTGCTGCCTTAGCTTCCAGTCCAGTTCCTACAATTGGGCTTTCGGCTTTCAACAATGGTACTGCTTGACGCTGCATGTTTGATCCCATCAGTGCACGGTTCGCATCATCATGCTCCAAGAAAGGAATCAAGGATGCTGCCACGGATACGATCTGGTTAGGAGCCACATCCATATAACTGATTTCATTTGGCTCCAGTACAGGGAAATCACCCTCAAACCTTGCTTTTACCCTGTCGTTGACAAAGCTGCCATCGGCCTCCAATGGGGCATTGGCCTGCGCAATGTTATTATTATCTTCTTCTTCAGCAGTAAGGAATACGATATCCTCTTCCTGCATGCCAGCCTTTCCTTCCTTCACTTTCCTATATGGAGTCTCCAAGAAGCCCATAGAGTTCACCTTGGCGTGTACACAAAGTGAAGAAATCAAACCAATATTTGGTCCTTCCGGGGTTTCAATGGTACATAGACGACCATAATGCGTATAGTGAACGTCACGCACCTCAAAACCTGCCCTTTCTCTGGATAGACCTCCTGGCCCCAATGCAGACAGTCTACGCTTATGCGTCAACTCCGCCAATGGGTTGGTCTGGTCCATAAACTGAGAAAGCTGGTTGGTTCCAAAGAACGAGTTGATGACAGATGAAAGCGTCCTGGCGTTGATCAGATCAACAGGCTTGAAGTCTTCATTGTCTCTTACGTTCATTCTTTCACGGATGGTTCTTGCCATTCTGGCAAGTCCTACTCCGAACTGGCTATATAATTGTTCCCCTACGGTTCTTACCCTTCTGTTGCTCAAGTGGTCAATATCATCGACCACTGCTTTAGAATTGATCAGACCGATCAGGTATTTTACGATACTGATAATGTCTTCAGTCGTCAATACAATCTTCTCAGACTCGATTTCCAGTCCAAGCTTCTTGTTGATTCTGTAACGACCTACTTCACCCAAATCATAACGTTTATCTGAGAAGAACAAGCCGTGAATTACCTCCCTTGCGGTAGCTTCATCAGGGGCTTCAGTATTTCTCAATTGACGGTAAATAACCTCAACCGCCTCTTTTTCGGAGTTGGAGTTATCTTTTTGCAGGGTGTTATAAATGATGGAATAATCAGCGATGTTCACATCATCTCTGTGTAGAATAATGCTTTTTGCACCGGAATCCAGGATCAATTCCACATCCTCGTCCGTAAGGATTGAATCCCTTTCCAAAAGCACTTCATTTCTATCGATAGAAACCACTTCTCCGGTATCCTCATCCACGAAGTCTTCCACCCAAGTTCTCAATACACGGGCCGCAAGTTTTCTACCTACTACCTTTTCTAAATTTGCTTTGTTGGCATCAATTTCCTCTGAAAGGCCAAAAAGATCCAGAATTGCCTTATCAGAACCATAACCGATTGCTCTAAGCAGGGTGGTTACAGGAAATTTCTTCTTTCTGTCAATGTACGCATACATGACATTATTGATATCCGTAGCAAATTCTATCCAAGAACCTTTGAAAGGAATGATTCTGGCAGAATAAAGCTTCGTACCATTCGTGTGCTTACTTTGGGCAAAGAACACACCTGGTGAACGGTGTAACTGTGAAACGATCACCCTCTCAGCTCCATTGATAACGAAAGAGCCTTTTTCGGTCATATAGGGCAAGTTCCCTAGGAACACTTCCTGCTCTATTGTTTCAAAATCCTCATTGTCCTCATCAGAACACAACAAGCGAAGTTTTGCTTTCAATGGAACAGAGTAAGTCAATCCCCTGTCAATACATTCACCGACACTGTATTTAGGCGGGTCTACTGTATAGTCAATAAATTCAAGCGTGAAGTTTTCTCTAGAGTCACTAATTGGGAAATTCTCTGAGAACACCTTGAAAAGCCCATCCTGTCTCCTCTTTTCTGCAGGAGTATCCAATTGGAAAAAATCTTTGAATGATTGTAATTGGATATCTAGGAAATCCGGATAGTCTTTGACTACCTTAATAGATGAGAAACTTTTCCTTTCGGGTTGATTCTGGATAGCCAAGGCAGTATATGTTTATAGTGATAATTATTAACTAAATGCGGCAATTTCCGCTTGGAATAGTGCAATTTTCTAACTGTGCACAAACAGGAAAAGACCTGACTTAGCAGTCAGGTCTAATCAATAACCTTCACCTATTAGATGAAGTTATTCAAATTATTTAAGCTCTACTTCAGCACCAGCTTCCTCAAGTTGCTTCTTAAGTGCTTCAGCTTCGTCTTTTGCGATTCCTTCTTTAATAGCTTTAGGAGCTCCGTCTACTACTTCCTTCGCTTCCTTAAGACCAAGACCGGTTAATTCCTTAACCAACTTCACTACTGCCAACTTCTGTCCACCAGCAGCTTTCAAGATAACGTCAAAAGAAGATTTCTCCTCTTCACCAGCACCTTCACCAGCACCACCAGCTACCATTACTGGAGCAGCTGCAGCAGCAGGTTCGATACCATACTCGTCTTTCAATATTTCGGCTAATTCACTAACCTCTTTAACAGTCAAGTTAACTAACTGCTCAGCGAATGCTTTAAGATCTGCCATTGTATTATTATTTAAAATTAACTGATTTTTTTACTAAATTGATTTGAATGATATTATGATTCTCTTTCAGAAAGAGTTTTAACAAGTCCAGCCAATGTATCCTGACCGCTCTTAAGCGCAGAGATAACGTTTTTGGCAGGAGATTGAAGCAATCCGATAACTTCGCCCAGCAATTCTTCTTTGGACTTCAGTGATGCCAACACTTCCAAATTGGCTTCGCCAACGAAAACGTCACTATCAATTGAAGCGCCTTTGAAAACTGGTCTGGTCTCTTTAGAACCGGCCTTCTTTCTGTACTCCTTAAGCACTTTTGCAGGCAAGCTTGCTGTCTCTGAAGCAAACAGAATACCTGAAAATCCTTTAAGTGTACCTTCTAGTTCTGTGTAATCTGCGTCAAGATTTTCAAGGGCCTTCTTAATGAAAGTGTTTTTATACACTCTATATTCTACACCCTTCTCAAAACACAGTCTTCTGAAAGTATTTACCTGAGCAACACTGAAACCTGATGCATCTGCAATATAGAAATGCGGAGTTTCTTTTAACTTCTCGGTAAGACTTTCGATTATTGTTAGTTTTTCCTCTCTAGTCATAATTAAATACCTTGAATACTCCCCTTATCAATTGCAATACCAGGAGACATAGTGCTAGATAAATGTATACTCTTAAAGTATGTCCCTTTTGAAGAAGCTGGCTTCAACTTTGAAATGGTATTGATAAGTTCTTTGGCATTCTCCTCGATCTTTTCTGGATCGAAAGACACTTTACCAACGCTCGCGTGAACGATGCCGAACTTATCTACTTTAAAGTCGATTTTACCACCTTTAACTTCTTTCACTGCTTTTCCTACTTCTAGGGTTACAGTTCCTGACTTTGGATTAGGCATCAAACCTCTTGGGCCCAATACTCTACCTAATCTACCTACTTTTGCCATTACGTTAGGCATGGTGATGATCACATCGATATCAGTCCATCCCCCTTCGATTTTGGCAATATAGTCATCTAAGCCAACATAGTCAGCTCCAGCTTCCTTAGCTTCTTCCTCTTTATCTGGTGTACAAAGCACAAGTACTTTTACATCTTTACCAGTTCCGTGCGGCAAAGCCACCACACCCCTTACCATTTGATCTGCTTTACGTGGATCTACACCCAAACGGATGTCCACATCCACAGAAGCATCAAACTTAGAAAGCGTGATATCTTTAACGATTGAAGAAGCCTCAGTAAGGGAGTACTGCTGGCTTGGGTCGTACTTAGAAAGAGCTTCTTTTTGCTTTTTTGTTAACTTAGCCATTGTTTTATATTTATTCCTCCCAAGGGGCTTTTCCTGAAACTGTGATTCCCATACTTCTTGCCGTACCTGCAACCATTTTCATTGCAGATTCTACTTTAAAGGCATTTAAGTCAGGCATTTTCACCTCAGCAATTTCTTTTACTTGATCCCAGGTCACTGAGCCCACTTTCTTCCTGTTTGGTTCCGGAGAACCTCCTTTAAGCTTCGCAGCCTCTAGCAACATATTTGCTGCAGGAGGAGTTTTTACTACGAAATCAAAAGACTTGTCCGAATAAATCGTAACAAGCACAGGTAGAACTTGACCCATTTTGTCCTGAGTTCTAGCATTGAACTGCTTACAGAACTCCATGATGTTCAAACCCTTTGAACCAAGGGCAGGACCAACAGGAGGAGATGGATTTGCCTGGCCACCCTTCACCTGTAATTTCAGATAACCAGTAATTTCCTTAGCCATTTCCTAGTCTTGTTTTTCTACTTGCATAAAGTTTAACTCCACAGGTGTGTTTCGGCCAAAAATCTTAACCATTACGTTAAGCTTTTTCTTATCCTCAAACACCTCTTCTATTGTCCCCGAGAAACCACTGAAAGGACCGTCCATTACCTTTACGGTCTCTCCAACTATATATGGCGTATCCATCTTCTCAGCAAACTCATCAATCCCTTCAACCCTACCTAAGATACGGTTGACTTCTGATTGTCGTAATGGCTCAGGAGTCTTGGAAGCTCCTCCTGCGTTTGCACCTAGAAAACCGATAACACCCGGGATACTCGTGATTACGTGATTGGCTTCACCATGGGACAAATCCGCATTAACTAAAACATAGCCAGGAAAGAAGTTTCTCTCTCTGACTCTCTTTTTGCCATTGCGCATTTCATATACTTTTTCAGAAGGGATCAAAACCTCAGGAATAAACTCCTCAAGTTTCTGCCGGGTAATCTCATTGTCCAAGTAAGACTTGGCCTTTTTTTCTTGCCCGGCCACCACTCTGAGTACGTACCATTTATGTTCAGCCATCAGTAATCGTTGATTCAATTAGAATAAATCATAAAACCATTTCATGAGATTCTCGAAGCTCAGATCAATCAAACCGATTACTACGGCAAAGATCAAAGAAGCCACAAGAACCAACACAGCATTGCTTTGTAATGAAGAATATTTAGGCCATGTAACCTTGTCCTTCATTTCGTCTATCGACTCGATAACAAAGTTCTTTACGTTCATGTCTTATGATTTTATGTGCACGGGCAGAGAGATTCGAACTCCCATCAACGGTTTTGGAGACCGCTATTCTACCATTGAACTATGCCCGTCTCTCCTTTTTACATCCCAAAAGGAATGCAAAAGTAGGTATTTTTCTATATAGAAACAAATGCGATCCTGAATATTTTCAGAACCGCATTTATATTTCTTTATCTTGATACGATATTAGTCAAGAATTTCAGTTACCTGTCCAGCACCTACTGTTCTACCACCTTCACGGATAGCGAAACGTAGACCTTTCTCAAGAGCAACAGCGTTGATCAAAGTAACTTCCATAGTTACGTTGTCACCTGGCATAACCATTTCAACGTTCTCAGGAAGTTTGATTTCTCCAGTTACGTCTGTTGTTCTCAAGTAGAACTGAGGACGGTATTTGTTGAAGAATGGAGTATGACGACCACCTTCTTCTTTTGACAATACGTAAACTTCAGCATTGAAGTGAGCGTGAGGAGTCACAGATCCAGGCTTACAGATAATCATACCTCTCTTAATCTGAGATTTTTCAATACCTCTAAGCAATAGACCTACGTTGTCACCAGCTTCACCTCTGTCCAAAATCTTACGGAACATCTCAACACCTGTTACAGTAGACTTAAGACCTTCAGCACCCATACCAATGATATCTACAGCGTCACCAGAGTTGATAACACCTCTTTCGATTCTACCAGTAGCTACAGTACCTCGACCTGTAATAGAGAACACGTCTTCAACAGGCATCAAGAAGTCTTTGTCAACAAGACGCTCAGGAAGCGGAATGTGGTTATCCACAGCATCCATCAATTCCATTACTTTCTCTTCCCACTTAGCTTCGCCGTTAAGCGCACCAAGAGCAGAACCAGAAATTACAGGGATATTATCTCCGTCGAAGTCGTAGAAAGAAAGCAATTCTCTTACTTCCATATCCACAAGCTCAAGAAGCTCAGGATCATCTACCAAGTCAACTTTGTTCAAAAATACTACTAGAGCAGGTACACCTACCTGATGGGCAAGAAGGATGTGTTCTCTAGTTTGAGGCATTGGACCGTCAGTGGCAGCAACTACAAGAATAGCACCGTCCATCTGCGCAGCACCAGTTACCATGTTTTTCACGTAGTCAGCGTGACCTGGACAGTCAACGTGAGCATAGTGTCTAGATTCAGTTTGATATTCTACGTGAGAAGTGTTGATAGTGATACCTCTTTCTTTCTCTTCTGGAGCGTTATCGATAGAAGAGAAATCTCTTAATTCAGAAAGACCCTTTCTGGCCAATACAGTAGTAATGGCAGCAGTCAAAGTAGTCTTACCGTGATCGACGTGACCAATAGTACCGATATTTACGTGCGGTTTGGAACGGTCAAAGGTTGCTTTTGCCATGCGTGAAAATCCTCTGTTTAGTTAATGATATGAATTAGTTAAATTATGCTAATGTCACTGAGCCAACGACGGGATTTGAACCCGTGACCTCGTCCTTACCAAGGAAGCGCTCTACCCCTGAGCTACGTCGGCTGATAACATCCTATTATCTATGCCATTAAATAGCATAGAGCGGGAGACGAGGCTCGAACCCGCGACCTGCAGCTTGGAAGGCTGCCGCTCTACCAACTGAGCTACTCCCGCTTATTACTATAAGTTTCTCTTATGCTATTAAAACACTCCCGAC
>NZ_BAAHAP010000124.1:0-12973 GCF_054777495.1 Echinicola sediminis
GCCAAGCCCTGTTTGGCTCCAGACAAGCTCGGAATGACGTCTTTGAAACTTGAACTGAGATTATGACATAAGTTAGATGGAATACTGTATTGAATTATATAATCGCATGCGATTAGAAATCCTATACAAACAGTATGTTGTGGTAGTCATGTTAGGCAGTGAAGATAAAGAGCGCCCCAAAGGGGCAAATTACTACTAGCCTGGGGTGTCAGCCCCGGGCAAGTGCAGCATATGATGGTCATGTTTTGGCCGGATAACTACCAATAGGGCAAATAACTTGCCGCCAAAACCAGGAGATTTCAATGGAGAGTTTTACCCCAGATACTGTATTGAATTCTGTAATCGCATGCGATTAGAAACCCTATATCCATAAATTATTTGGTAAAAAGATTTCAGTCTTGACTTATGGGAAAGCCTCAACCCAATCTCTTAAGTTAAGTTTTTAGGGCTTTTACTTCTGAGCAGGAAGCAATTTATCCACTACTGTCAGCAGTTTTTCCTGTTCACTGTCCCAAGAAACTTCTTGGCCCGGAGGTCGCGTATAAAAGGTTCGGGTAAAAAGTGCTTCAAAAGTCTCCAGGCTTTTTTCGGGCTGGTCAAATTCCAAGGCCACCCCCGCGGGGTATTGATCAATGATGTGTTCCCACTTGGGGTTTTTCGGAATGATCACCGGCTTACCCAAAGCAATTCCCTCATAGAGTTTGCTGGGGATTTTGGGCCATATACTTGGGAGGTTTTGATAAGGGAGGAGCAGGATATCGGCTTGGTGGATGGCCTGCTGAATGTCCCCATAAGGCACCGGCCGTCCACTTATTTCCAGCGTTAGTGCCGGGATACTTTGGGATACTTTCTTGAGTTTTGACCGGTAGTCAGCAAGAGGCACATGGCCTTTTAACTTCAACCTGCTGGAGGGGTAGTGTTGTTGGATAAACTTGAACCAGTGGATGGCTTCCTCTACTCCATAGACGGGGGTAATGGTTCCGGTGATAAGGAACTTCAGGTTGTTCCGGGAAATTTTAAAAGGCAACACGGGCTGGACAGGACCTGAAAATTTATTCTCTATTATAGTATAGGGTCTAAAACCGGCCAGTTCTTCTTGATAACATTGCTCTGCGAAAAAAAAATGATCAACAAACGGGGTGGTGATTTTTTCCACAAACTGTACATATTTGCCAGCCAAAAAGCGCAACCAAAAAGGCAGGGTGTTATTGAAGGAGATATTTTTACTGTAATTTTCCTGAACATCATAGACAAGTTGAAAGCCCAAAAAGGCTTTCATGATAGCCGCTGCAGGAAGCAGTTCATAGGTGGTGACGATGACCAGTTGGGGCTTAATTTTCTTTAGCCAATATAAAAATTTCAAGGGCGCCAAGAGCCTGTTGGGATGTAAACGCTGATTTCCAAAAATTGGCTTAAATTCAATATTATCCTGCTTGGGAGGATTTTTTTCCAAAAATCCTATGATGTTAATGTGGTATTTATTTGTTTCACGAAGTGAAATTGCAAACTTGCCAAAGGCCCTGGAATCGGTAAGGGGTTTTAATACGGAAGCAATGACAATGTTGGCTTTTTTCATCAACTAAAAATACGGAAACACTATAGAGCGAATCTAATATAAATTTATGGAATTACAGACTATCATTGAAAAAGCCTGGGAAAACAGGGAATTGTTAAAGGAGAAAGATGTTCAGATTTCAATCAAAACGGTAATTGATGATTTGGACAAGGGAAAGATCCGTGTCGCTGAGCCGCTGGAAGATGGAGAATGGAAAGTAAATGATTGGGTGAAAAAGGCCGTTATCCTTTATTTCCCTATCCAAAAGATGAGGACCATCGAGGTGGGACCATTTGAATTCCATGATAAAATGGCCCTTAAAAACGACTATGCCAAGCAAGGCGTAAGGGTAGTTCCTCATGCGGTGGCCCGTTATGGCGCGTTTCTTGCAAGTGGTGTGGTAATGATGCCTTCGTATGTAAATATCGGAGCCTTTGTAGACAGCGGTACCATGGTGGATACCTGGGCGACGGTGGGATCCTGTGCGCAGATCGGTAAAGACGTACACCTCAGCGGTGGTGTCGGTATCGGCGGTGTATTGGAACCGGTACAGGCCGCTCCGGTGATCATTGAGGACGGTGCTTTCATTGGTTCAAGAGCGATTATCGTGGAAGGGGTTCGCGTAGGCAAAGAAGCCGTAATCGGTGCCGGGGTTACCCTTACAGCAAGCTCCAAGATCATTGATGTGACGGGAGACGAGCCAAAAGAATACAGGGGATATGTACCTGCCAGATCAGTGGTGATTCCTGGATCCATTACCAAGAAATTTGGAGCGGGAGAGTTCCAGGTTCCATGTGCGCTGATCATTGGAGAGCGAAAGGCATCTACTGACCGTAAGACTTCCTTGAACGAGGCCTTGCGGGAAAATAATGTTGCCGTATAAAACAATAGATTATTGATGGAGTATAGAAAGTCAGTTTTGGCCCTGCTGCTTGCAGCGGGCCTTTTAGGAGGATGTGGCAGTCAAGGTGGATCCGAAGGAGACACCTTGTTTGAGCAGGGAAAGTATGAAGAAGCGGTGTCCTCTTACTCGGAAAGGCTGTCGACCAAACCAAAGGACGTGGATGCCCTCTACAGCAGAGGGAGAGCTTATGAGGAGTTGGGGGATTTGGAAAAGGCCAAGAAGGACTTTGAAGCCGGCATCAAGCTGGATCCTAAAAATATCCAGTTACTGCTGAGCCTATCCAACCTTTATCAAAAGGAGGACAATTTTGAGAGGTCTCTTCTCTATGCGGAATATGCCGTGGAAGTCCCGGGAGCACCGGCCACTGCCTATTTTATGAAGGGGAGGGCTTTGCACCAAATGGGCCAAACCGATGAAGCCTTAAAGGAATACGGTACGGCCATCAAGATGGACGAGAAATATGGACAGGCCTTTTACTATCGTGGGGTCTTGAAATACGCGACCAACAAAGAGAAAAGTGCCTGTGCCGATTTCAGAGCTGCTTCCTCCTTAAACTACAAATTGGCTGATCAGGCCATCGAAAAATACTGTCAATAAGCATCAAAAAAAAACCGGGAAAATTCCCGGTTTTTTTTATTTTTTATGGTGATCACAAATTTCATCCGAATGTAGCTGGCCAAAACCATCACAGGTTTTGCACTCACTTTTCTCTTTTAGACTACCCTGGCATTGTGGGCATGTGAGCCTTCCTTTGCCCTCACAACGATTGCATTTAAAGTACTCGGTAATATCAAAGATGTTCTTTTTGGTGACCAGTCCGGAAGCCCGGCAACGGCTACAGCCCACTATTCCTTTGGCCTTGCAATAGGAGCAGTCCTGCTCGATGTGCTTTTCACCCTCGCAGACAAAGCAGGTTTGGTACCGATAGCCTTTATGGTCACAAAAGTCACAGTTTTTGATGGCCAGTAAAGGTTCCTCCAGTCGCTTTTCCAATCCTTTGGCCTCTTCGTAATGCTCCGCCTTAAAGCCGTTTATTTGGAGGTACTTCCGCAGGAAATTGGCACTGTTATCGTACTGGTGCAGGGCAAATAATGTCTCCGCAAAGAAATAAGGCATGTCAGGGGGAATAGGTACGCCGCTGTCTATGATCTGTCTGAAATAAAGATTGGCTTTTTGGTAATCCTTACTCTCCAATGCTGTTTTTGCCTGGCTCATCAGCCGGTCCGTTTGGCCCAACTGTGGCCTGACCTGGGCTTCTGCAGACATGTTCCACAGTAAGAGTAAGGAGAAAACGCTGGTGCTGAACAAAAGCCTTATTCTGGAAACTAAGGCAGCTTTCATTCTGGTAAACCTTCTATTAGGCATAATCTAATGCTACTTGATTTAATAATGATGGCTTAAAGAACTTAATTTTGATTCAATTGTCCTCAGGAATCCGCAAATATTTAAACTAATTTTTTTAACTTAAAAGAGATTCTTAAGTACAGCACCTGGTTCTTTAGCAAAAAATCAGGCCGTGAGAAAATTCAGTTTAACCCTTAATTACGTTTTTAGTTATGATAGACTCAATAATAAAAAGTGTAGGGCCTGATATGATTTCCAAAATGGTAGGGCAATTTGGGCTTTCCAAAGATCAGGCTTCAAAAGCATTGGATACCACACAAAAGTCCCTCACCGAAACGGCAGGAAAGGAAGTGGCAGCAGGTAATTTGGATGGCTTGCTGGCCTTGGTGAATAAGGGGAGCAATGCTTCAGGAAGCAATACCTTTCAAAATATGGCCAATAACCTGGTAGGGGATTATATTTCTAAATTGGGCATTTCCCAGGGCATAGCCAGGCAACTTACAAATTTTGTATTGCCGCTAATCCTGGATAAGATCGCTGCCAAAACCGGTGGAAATGCAGGAAAAGGAGATCTGATGAAGATCATAGGAGGCAGCGCAGGGGACATTCTCAAAGGTAAAGCAGGTGATATGTTGGGCGGACTTGGTAATCTATTTAAATAATTCACTAACACTAATCTTTTAATTCTTATGTCAAAACCAATCACAAGTATCGAAGGAATCGGCCCGGTAAACGAAGAAAAATTAGGTAAAGCCGGTATTAAAACTGTTGAAGCACTATTGAAAAAAGGTGCTTCCAAAAAAGGAAGGAAAGAAATTGCTGAATCCACAGGAATCGATGAAGGTAAAATCCTGGATTTCGTAAACATGGCTGATTTGTTCAGGATAAACGGGGTAGCCAGCCAATTTGCGGAATTATTGAAAGCCGCGGGAGTGGATACCGTCAAGGAGCTTCGTACCCGTAATCCAGAAAACCTTCACAAGGCCCTAACAGAAACCAATGAGAAAAAGAAATTGACCAGGGCGGTGCCGGGCTTGAGCCAGGTAGAAAAGTTTATCCAGGAGGCCAAGTCTCTGGAGCCTATGGTGACGCATTGATCATCTAACGATAAAGCTGATACCTTAACCAAGATTGCTTTGGTTAAGGTATTTTTATTATTGCTGCTTAAATTATACCATTTAGATATATGACCCTGCAAAGCAAATTCCAAGAAGAAATTCAATCAGGATATCAGACAAAAAAGGATTACTTTATTTTAGGTACCGGAATAATAGGCGAAGAGCCTTTGAAAGGGGCCACCGTAAAGATTCCGCTAAAAACCCTCAACAGACATGGTTTGATTGCCGGTGCTACGGGTACCGGAAAAACCAAAACCTTACAGGTGATTGCTGAGCAGTTGTCTCTCAAAGGGATTCCCAGTGTGCTGATGGATTTAAAGGGGGATTTGTCGGGTTTGGCAAAACCCGGTCAGTTGAATGACCACATTACCTGGAGGAGTGAGGTCATCGGGGTGGATTATGATCCCCAAGGGCTCCCTACTGAGCTTTTGACCATCAGTCAGGAAAAAGGTACCCGGATGAAGGCAACGGTGACGGAGTTTGGGCCGGTGCTGATGTCCCAGATCCTGGAGCTCAACAATACCCAGCAGGGCATTATGGCCATGGTATTTCGGTATTGTGACCTTCAGCATTTACCCTTATTGGATTTAAAAGACCTTAAAAAGGTCCTACAGTATATTATCAATGAGGGCAAGGAAGAAATTAAGCAGGAGTACGGCACTGTATCCACAAGTTCGGTCAATACCATTCTCCGCAAGATCATTGAACTGGAGCAGCAGGGGGCTGAAGCATTTTTTGGCGAGACATCCTTTGATGTAGATGATTTTGTAAGGGTGAAAAATGGGAAGGGGCTTATTTCCATTATCCGTTTGACCGATATTCAAAACAGGCCAAAGCTGTTTTCTACCTTTATGTTGAGTCTTTTGTCAGAAATTTATGAAAGTTTTCCAGAACAGGGGGATCAGGACAAGCCCAAGCTTTGCCTGTTTATAGATGAGGCCCACTTGGTCTTTGACAATGCCTCCAAAGATTTGGTAGAAAAGATTGAGGCGATAGTAAAGCTGATTCGTTCCAAAGGGGTGGGGGTATATTTTTGTACCCAAAGCCCAACGGACATTCCGGAAAATGTCTTGGGGCAGCTGGGACTTAAGGTTCAGCATGCGTTGCGGGCATTTACGGCCAAAGACAGGAAATCAATTTCCAAAACAGCGGAAAATTACCCCATTTCCGAATTTTACGATACCAAGCAGGTGTTGACCATGATGGGGATAGGAGAGGCCCTGGTCACGGCATTGAATGAAAAGGGGATGCCGACGCCTTTGGCAAGGACGCTGGTCAGGGCACCCATTTCCAGAATGGATATCTTGACGGATGCGGAAATACAGGAAATAGCCCAAAGCTCGGAAATTGCCCGAAAATACAATAAGGATATCGACCGTGAAAGTGCCATGGAAATGCTGGAGGAGAAGATCAGACGGGCAGAAATGACAGCCAAAGATATCGCTGTGGAGCAAGGCCGTGGGACTGCCCAAACTAAGGGAAACAAAAAGGAAGAAGACAGTATTTTCGAGGAGCTTTCTAAAAATACCATGGTAAGGCAGATTGGGAGGACCATCTTCAGGGAGCTGGCAAGGAGCATTCTGGGGACATTGTCCGGCAAACGGAAGTAGGTCCTGATTTAATTTGATCAAATTCCAATGACAATAGTGGAGCGATAATTTATACTTTTGGCCAATTTTTTCATTTTTGTACATTCAAAATGAATTGGAAATAAAATGACAAGAATTGGGATAATTGGGGGCGGTGCTGCCGGTTTCTTTGCTGCCATTCATGCTGCGGGCAATGGAAATGAAGTGATCATATTTGAAAAAACAGGCAAGACATTGGCCAAGGTGAAGGTGTCCGGAGGAGGAAGGTGCAATGTAACGCATGCCGCTTACCAGACTTCTCATTTGGTGAAAAATTATCCTAGGGGCAGCAAATTTCTAAAAAAGGTTTTCAAACAGTTTCAGGTACAGGATACGGTGAACTGGTTTGAAAAAAGAGGTGTGAAGCTAAAGACCGAAGCTGATGGGAGAATGTTTCCTGTTTCGGACCAATCCCAATCCATTATCGACGCGTTGAGAAAGGAGGCTGAAAAGTTAGGTATTCAGGTCAGGTTAAAGTCAGCCGTGGCGAAAATTGCCCCCCAGCCGGAGGGCTTTCTTTTAGCCATTGGAGGAGATAAAGTAAAAGTAGATAAGGTGATTGTTACGGCCGGAGGAAGCCCCAAGGTGGAGAGTTTTGATATGTACAGGGAACTCGGTCATGAGATCAAAGCACCGATCCCCTCTCTATTTACCTTCAATGCCCCCAAAGAAGACCTTATCAAGTTACCGGGGATTGCTGTGCCCCATGCGCAGGTCAAACTGGAAGGGACCAAATTGTCCTATGAGGGACCGCTATTGATCACCCATTGGGGAGTCAGCGGTCCCGCTGTATTGAAGCTGTCTGCTTTTGGGGCCGAGTGGCTTTATGAAAGCGACTACCGGGTCAATGCCCATATTAGATGGTGTGGCAGCCTAAAAGCAGAGGAAATAAGACAGGCCTTGGAGGAGTATAAAGCCAATCATCCGAAAAGGAAAGTGGGGGGGCATCCCTTATTTGATCTGCCTAAAAGGCTTTGGGAACACCTGCTTGGAAAATGTACTATTTCCCTAAATGAAACGTGGAATAATATTGGTAAAAAGCAAATTAATAGCTTGGAACAACAGATTTTTTGTTATATATTACAAGTAGAAGGGAAGACGACCTTTAAAGAGGAGTTTGTTACAGCGGGGGGGATTGCGGTAAATAACGTAAATCCTTCTACAATGGAAAGTCGGTTGGTTCCTGGCCTTTACTTTGCTGGAGAGGTGCTGGACATCGATGGAATAACAGGAGGCTTTAATTTTCAGGCAGCGTGGAGCACTGGGTATTTAGCAGGAACCTCAACCAAAAAATGACCTATGAGACACTCATCATTTGTTATGCTAGAAAGCGTTAATATTAATTTTGATAAAGTAAATGAAATGGCGGAGGGAGATCCTCTTTTCAAAAAGGAACTTCTTCAGGCAATTTCTGATTCTGTGGTGGAGCTAAAAGAGCGCTATAATGCAGGGATCAAATCGAAAAATGTAGAGGCGCTAAACCAGGCCCGACATAAGGTGAAACCGACCATTTTAGTTTTTGAACTCAGAAAACTCAGTGATGTGTTGGAGACCGGCAAGAAGCTTATGGAAAGCGAGGGCATTCATGCAGATTTGCTCGAACACCAAGAGCAGTTCCTTAAGACAGTAGAGGATTTGTTGTCAGAAATTGAGCGGTCTTCCTGAGACTTCCGTGCAATTCATCCCTTTTTGTCGTTGTTTCAGCTTTTTAATGAGGTTAGTTTTTTTATTTGTATATCCGCAAAAATAGCAGTAGCTCTAAATTAGCAAACCATCTCTCAAACCTTGTCCTCTGTGGTGGGTTCATGGACATCTTCTTGAGACTTTCGCATACTGGCCCAATTGCGAATATTCATGTTTTTCGGAGAATTTCCATCAGGCCATGATGTTTACTGTGGCAAATACCGGAGAGCCTTTGCAATATTTTTTGTAATTTCAGGAGTTAAATTTTTAGGTGAATTGAAAATAGTAAGAGAATATGCCTGTACTACGCTCCACTTATCCTGGTCCACCGAAACGCTATTTTAATGGTCATTTTGAAACGATCTTTCCGAGTATATTCCGGGAAATAAAGGGGGTAAGCTATCAGCGGGAAAGGATTGCTACACCGGATAACGATTTTTTGGATTTGGATTGGAGTGATGTGGGGAGCGACAAGCTCTTGATTATTTCCCACGGGTTGGAAGGAAATTCAGAAAGGCATTATGTAAAAGGATTGGTGAAATTATTCAACAGGTATAATTTTGATGCCTTGGCCTGGAATAACCGTTCCTGTGGGGGAGAAATGAACCTTAACCCTGTTTTATATCATCACGGAGCTTCCTACGATTTGAAGACCGTGATTGATTACGTTATAGACAATTATCCTTACCAAGAAATTTACCTGGCTGGAATCAGCATGGGAGGGGCGCAGACATTAAAGTACCTGGGGGAAGAAGCAGAGGAAATACCGAAACAGGTAAAAAAGGCAGCGGTGTACAGTACCCCCTGTAACCTGCCCGACAGTGCGGCCACCTTAAATTCTCTTAAAAATATCTTTTACAAAGAAAAGTTTCTTTCCAAACTGAAAGTAAAGATAGCCGCCAAGGATAAACAGTTTCCGGGGATAGTAGATATGGATTTACTGAAAAGGGTCAAAGATTTTGACACCTTTGATACGCATTTCACCGCGCGTCTACATGGATTTAAAGACGCACCTGATTTTTATCGGACGGTGAGCCCGGACAATTGGCTCCACAAGGTAAACATTCCCACACTGATAGTGAATGCCCTGAACGATCCGTTGCTAAAGGGGGCTTGTTATCCGGTGAAATTGGCCGGGCATCATCCAACGCTTTTTTTGGAAATGCCTGAAAGAGGTGGACATACGGGATTTGCACTGAAGGGACATGAGTTTTCTTGGGTGGAATACAGGATCCATCAATTTTTCGCCGAATAAATTGGAAAGAAAAGAGCAATTTATCCCTTTCTGAGCCAACTTTGGCGGTTAAATTTAGTTCATTAATGGGAACGAAAGCCCTGTAGTTAAACAGTATCAAAAGTTAAGATTATGCGACATTTATATTATAATATCACCATTATTCTGATTATCCTTTTCTCCCTGCTTTCCTATTATTACGATCAGTGGATATGGGCTTTTATAGTCATTGTCCCTCTTACGGTTTTGGGAATTTATAACCGTTTTCAAAGAAGACATACCATTCTCAGGAATTTTCCTTTGCTCGGTTATTTCCGCTATCTCTTTGAGTCGATTGCCCCGGAGATCCAGCAGTACTTTATCGAACGGACAACAGATGGAAAACCATTTAGCAGAAACCACAGGGCGCTGGTATATAGAAGGGCCAAAAATGTGAACGATACCCACCCTTTTGGTACCCAGCTGGATCTTTCCGGTGAGAATTATCAGGCCATCAGACATTCCATCTATGCCACCCCACCGGTGACCAAGTTTCCAAGGGTCATCGTGGGAAGCAAACTTTGCAAACATCCTTACAGTGCCTCTATTTTGAATGTGTCGGCCATGAGCTTCGGCTCGCTCAGCAAAAATGCCGTTTTGGCCCTGAACAAAGGAGCAAAAAAAGGCCATTTCTACCATAATACCGGTGAAGGAGGGATTTCCCCCTACCATTTGGAAGGAGGAGGCGATTTGGTTTGGCAGATTGGAACCGGCTACTTTGGCTGCAGGACAGAAGATGGCGACTTTGATCCGGAGAAGTTCAAGGTCAATGCTGCTCATGAACAGGTAAAGATGATCGAAATAAAGATATCCCAAGGAGCCAAGCCTGGCCATGGTGGGATGTTGCCCGGTGAAAAAAACACCACGGAAATCGCCAAAATCAGGGGGGTGAAGGCACATACGACCATTATATCGCCACCCAGCCACAGAAGATTTTCCAATGCGGAAGGACTGATCGATTTTATCGCCGAGCTCCGGGAACTCAGTGATGGCAAACCTATCGGGTTTAAGCTTTGTATCGGTAGGACAGAGGAGTTTATTGACCTGTGTGCAGCGATGAAGAAAAAGAAAATATTTCCTGATTTCATCACCGTGGACGGTGCCGAGGGCGGTACAGGGGCAGCCCCTTTGGAGTTTTCCGATTCTGTAGGTATTCCTTTGGAACCTGCGTTGATATTTGTCAACAGGACATTGGAAAAGTTCGGTTTAAGGCAAGAGGTGAAAATCATTGCCGGGGGTAAAGTGTTGACCGCCTTTTCGATTTTACGCATGAGGGCTCTGGGAGCTGATATGTGTAATTCTGCACGGGCATTTATGTTCAGTGTAGGCTGCATCCAAGCGTTGCGGTGCAATAGCAATAATTGTCCCACCGGAGTGGCCACACAAGATAAGATGCTGGTAAAGGGACTGGTGGTAGAAGATAAGGCAGAAAGGGCCTACAACTTTCACCGAAACACCATGCATGCCGTGTTGGAGTTATTGGGTGCCTGTGGGGTGAAACATACCAATGAGATCGATATCAGCATGTTTGTCAAAGGAGATGAAATGGTGGCTTTGACCAATAAGTATTTTCCAGATTCGGTGCTGAATAGGGTGGACTAAGGGGCCTAAAGAAGATACGAGATTTGAGACGCTAGATATAAATGGAAGAGAGAATGATGAATGATTGATGGAAGTATGGTGGGTACAAAGTCCTAAATAGTCTCCCGCAGATAGGCGAGGATATTTCACAAAAATTTGATAAGTGAATCATGCCATGACACGAAGTCATGGCATGATTTTTTTATAGTTGGTTCGGAAAATTCAGCTTTGAGGGATACTTAATACTTTCTTAGAGCATTCGTCATTCGTCATTCGCTATCCAACATTCTACATTTTTCCATTTGCACCTTGTAGCTTTTTTTATTGAGCTTTCTTCCTTCAAATTTACATTCTCTTTATGGCCAAAGCGGCAACCGTACCTCCAATGGACAGGGAGCTCGTTGCTGCTGGACTAGGGGCGTTGAGAACATTGATGGCGTGGGCATTTTCTGTTATGGCAAAATCATCCAGTAATCCACCGGTCCTGTCGCATGCCTGGGCCCTGACGCCTGCACCGCCATCCACCAAATCGTCTTCCTTGATGTCAGGGATCAATTCCTGCAATGCCTGGGTAAAGGCTGCTTTGGAAAAGGAACGGTAATATTCTCCCAATCCCGTTTTCCAGTATTTGGCAGCAACTTTTTGTAGTCCCGGCCAGGTAACGGCCTCTTTGAATTCTTTTAGGTTAAAGTCACTTCTTTTATATCCTTCCCGCTTAAAAGCCATCACCGCATTTGGGCCTGCTTCCACACCACCTTTCATCATGCGGGTAAAGTGAACGCCCAGAAAAGGAAAATTGGGATCGGGAACCGGATAGATCAGGTTTTTGACCAGGTATTCCCTTTCTTTTTTTAGTTTATAATATTCTCCCCTGAAAGGAATGATTTTTACATCTAAGTCCAATTCATTGTTCATTTCCGCTACCTTGTCGGAATACAGGCCGGCACAGTTGATAAGCAGTTTACTGACAATGGTGTTGTTTGAAGTGATGATCTCAACAAGGCTATTTTTATGGTTGATTTTCAGTGCTTTGTGGTTGAGTAATATTTCTCCTCCCAAGCGTTGAAATTTTTGTCCGTAGGCCAAAGCCACCTTTTTATAATCCACTATTCCGGTCTGGGGAACGTGCAGTGCAGCCACCCCGTAGCAGTAGGGTTCATAGTCTTTAAGCTCATCCAGGGTGATTTGCCTTGTGCCTTCAAGTCCGTTTTGCAGTCCTCTTTTCAGCAGGTTTTGGAGCAGGGGAACCTGGTCTTCCTTAGTGGCGACCACTACCTTCCCAGTGATTTCAAAGGGGATGTCCTCTTCCTGGCAAAAGCGCACCAACTCGTGGTATCCATTGATACAATTGGTTGCTTTCAGCGATCCCGGTTTGTAATATAATCCCGAGTGGATGACCCCGGAATTGTTTCCGGTTTGATGCTTGGCCAGTTCGCCTTCTTTTTCTAGTATAACTACCTTAAGTTCCGGTTGTTGTTGCTTTATCTTCAGTCCTGTGGCTAGGCCTACTATGCCTCCACCCACAATGGCAATATCGTATGTCATATAGATTGTCTTGTCAGTGGTAAGTTCTTGTAAAAATAGTGTCCTTACTTTAACGAATACAAATATACATTACAATGCCAGATTGATAAAACATGACAGGACAATTCCTGGCTTATCTCTTGCAAGTTTAATTCTGATAATGATAGAAATATTTGAAAATCAATAGTTAGTAAATATTTTTTTGTACTTGTAGTTTTATGGATTTAAATATTTATAATTTTTACTACTTTTGTCTAAATTCAAACTATTTTAATATGAAACTCAATGTATTTTTAATGGGTGCAATGGTCACTTTTGTAACATTGCTGAACGCTACGGCGCAATCAAAATATGATCTATATT
>NZ_BAAHAP010000125.1:0-12238 GCF_054777495.1 Echinicola sediminis
GGTCCATATGGAGGGAATTTACTGATAAGCCTACTATCCTTGAGACCCTTGCTGATCATTTTTTTATAGGCAGTACTTTTGGGAAGAAAGTTGAAATCCCCCATTACCATTACTGGGGTATTTGCAGCAATTTCTTTGATTTTCCTGTTTATTAGCTCAGCACTTTTTTCCCGCGCCACTTTCCCTTTACTGTCAAAATGGGTATTAAAAATATAGATGGTCTTTCCTGTTTCCTTAAACGAAAATTTCGCCCAGGTGCAAACCCTAGTATAGCCAGCATCCCAGGATTTACTTGCTTTCTCAGGGATTTCCGAAAGCCAAAAGGTGCCTGAATCCATTAGTTCCAATTTTCTTTCATTGTAAAATATAGGATTGTATTCTCCCTCCTCTTTTCCGTCTTCACGACCGACTCCCAGCCAGTCGTAACCTGGTAGCATTTGCTCAAAATATTTTACCTGATGCAAATGGGGCTCTTGCATTCCGATAACGTCTGGCCCATGAAAATTTATCAATGCCGCTTGTACAGCTTTTCGGTTTGCCCAGTCATTTTCTTTGGGCTCACCATTATTAAAAAGCGCCTCATCATAGCCTACATTAAAGCTCATCAAGGAAAACCATTCCTGTCCCCTAACCATGCCAATGCTCATCAATAATAATAAACCGGTCAGTATTGTTCTCATTCTAGTTTGTGTTTAAGGCTTCCATTTCCCTAACTATAAAATTTACCACATAGAGAAATTTGCACTACTTTTCATAATGGAATTTGCACACCATTCATACTTTTTTTTGAAAAAAATATTATAAGACTAATCAACTAATGGCATACTCGCCTACAACTTCACCATCATCCCGGATCATCTTTATTTTTAGTGCTTTTGCATCTGCATAACACTGGATAACCGTTCGGCTACCTGTCTTGGGACCACCGCCAATAATAACCGGGTAACTATGCTCCTCACTTGGCTTATGAACCCCATATCTATGGGTATGACCGGAGATGACCATATCCACCTTGTATTTCTCAAACAAGGGGTGAAAAAGCTTTCTGCAATGGGTAGTACCATGCCAATCCCCAGAGTGGAAAGGAGGAATATGCATCAACACCACCTTGTACTTACAATCTTTGAAAGCTGGATTTTGAAGCTCCTGCTCCAACCAAACGGCCTGTTGCTCTCTAAAAGGGTCAAAACTTACCATTCCACTGTATTCGGGATGATCATCCTCCTTATCCTCTCCCGAATCGAGCACTATCCAATGAACGAGACCTCTTTCAAATGAAAAATAGTAGTCGTTGTTCTTAAAGGTGAAGTAATCCTTAAACTGTCGTGCAAACTTTCCCCTGGTTTCATGATTGCCACGGATCATGATAAAGGGCTTCTCCGAAGCAAAAAGCTGGGTGCAGGGGTCCACCAAATGATCAATAATTTGTTGCTCACCCGTTTGGTAATCAAACATGTCCCCGTTCAAAGCGACAAAGTCAAAATCAAAGTCACCGCAATGTTCGAAAAGTTCTCCAAATGAATAGGGGCGGTCATGAATATCATTGAATATCAAGCAGGATACTTTATCATCCCCACTGGAAGGAGTTCTGAAAACACCGCCTTTTAGCGCTATCACATCTCCAAAAACAAGCTTATAGGGATCAAACTGGACAATGGGCTTGCTCCTAAGTCTGTACTGGTAATTGGTTCCTTCCTTCAAACCCGTCAACCTAATACTGTTCAAGGTATTGTTGGCATCCACAAAGCCTTCTGATTCTGCCGTTTCTTTTTGGCTAAAATCATGCTCTCCATATTCCACCCAGCTGTAAGCATTGTGACTGGTGATGAACATAATGCTCACTTCATTTTCCCCAAGGGCCTGCAAGTAGGGAGCCGTAAGAAACCGGAAGTCATTCCGTGTAGGATTGGGAGGAGCTGGTTTCGCCTCTACGGCTGAAGCTAATGGCACGACCGCTCCCGTGAGGGCTACCTTAGAAAGGTTACCTAAAAATTCTCTTCTGGTATTTTGATCCTTTTTCATGGTCTTTATTTTGGAATGATTAATAGCATTTGATCTTCGGACATGTTCAATGTCAGCAAACCATCATGAACAGCTTGTTCGACAAGCTTAGTCTTCCCCTTAATGCCTACTTCAAAAATCTCTACTTGATTTACTCCTGTCCAGTTCTTCGGGATTGCCCATTTTCTATCCTTGTAGCCATTCTTACTGTAGGCTACAACTCCTTTTTGTTCCATCCACAATGCCGGCAAAAACACATCCTGACCATTGACCAACTCTTGGCCATTATGTGTAAGTTTATATTCTCCGTTTTCCAAGAAGGTGGACACGCCGTCTGAAAATCCCACGGCTTGCGCCCCATCTTCTTCCGTATAGTACCTTCTTTCCAGGCAATTCAGGAAATACCAGACCAGGGCCTGGGTACAAAACTCTTGCTTAAATCCGCTTAGGTTTTCAGGATCCTTTTTAACAATCTGCTCACCATGCATGCTGGTACCAAACAACTTTCCCAGCTCTCTGCGATCCACTCCCCCGGTGTAATAAGCAGCGGGCCAGTTAAGGTAATCTTCCAATCCCCAATCTACCCACCAAGCCATGGGCTGTAGGCCAGCAAAATTGTCCTTTCTCAAAAAAGTAGCCCCTTCACTGGTGACGTCCACTCCTTTTGATTCCCAATATTTAAATAATTCAACTTGAGCTTTGGACTCGTCTTCTACCGAAAAATCCAGATATGGACTTATTGGCACCATTAAAAATGGGGACTTACCTGGCCCTTCTTTCCCTATTGGTGCCCATGTATGGAAGGCATCGATATGTACTGTGCCCGCCTCTTCGATGGGCAATAAATTGCACAAGCTATCGATCCTTTTCTGGGCAAAGCCCGTTTTCAGCTCCTGGGCATAGCTGATCGGATACCCCCACTCTCCTTCCCTGAGGCTTCCATCCTTTTCTTTGGCGATAATATCATGCTCTACATAAGTATTCCAAAGTGGACTGTCCTCATAAGCATCAAACATATTGATATGGACACTCACTGTGGCATGGTACTTTTTGGCCTCATTCATCAGCCACTTCATGCTCTCTAAGGCGGTCTTGTCTTCTTTTCTTTTTAGTCTTTCATTGACCTCAAACCATGCGGGATATTTGGAATCATGGCCATTATATTGCCAACCCACCAGATAAATAATTTTGGGCAAAACTAAAGTCAAATGGTCTATCTTCTTGATGACTTCCAGTGCTTCTTCAAAATTCAAGAATACTTCTGAATCCCCATTATCCCTTCTTTTCAACTTCCCATCAAACTTGGATTGGGAAAGCATCAGCTTTAGTGTAAGGGTTTGATGATAGTCATGACTCCAGGAAATTTCCGGAATTGTTTTCTCAGGTTTGCTAAACAAAGTATCACTCTTTGCAGCAGCTATAAATGGTAACATCAGGGCAAAAAGAACACACATTGCCCCTATTGACACACTCTTTTTAGAACCTCTTTCTATCATTGGGTCTCTGGTTAGTATATAATCCTACTTTGTCATTTTATATCAGAAGATTGAAACCTGACAGGTCTCTTGACGGAAAACCCCATATAAAGACTTCGTGAGGCGTAAAACCTGTCAGGTTTTTTCCATTCCCTAAACATGACAAAGCAGGGGGAATTACTCTGCCTTTATCACATAAGGTTGTCCAGCCCTCAAATCAAGTCTCAGAACTCCGCCTTTTACTTTCTCTTTGCCAATAGACTGTAAACCATCTATACTTACCTCATAAAGCCTCACTACCGTTAAACTCTTCCAAATTTCAGGAAGCTTAAATACTTTGGATTGCTGATCTGTATCACTATAAAGTGCCAAACAACGGCCATCCTTCCAGGTAACGGGAAATAGGATGGTATCCTTTTCTCTCAGACGGGTCTCACCTTGCATCACCAAACTGTCCTGCAAAGAAACCTTGATATCATTGGAAAAGAATGCCACTCGTTCATCACCACTTCCCTCCACAGCGATGCGTTCGTGATCATTGAGGAAAAAGTACTGTAAGCAATTCAGGTAAAATTCTCGGGCAAAGTTGCTGTCCCAATCTTTGTTCTCCAATTCCGACTTTTGAAAATAGGGCCACAGAGGTTCTCCGTACATGCTCTGTCCAAATAGGAACCCCAGGCCAAAATCACTCCATTCTATATCCGGATTGATGCCGCTTCCTGTATAAATATTAGCAGGGATTTTCATGTATTGATCCTGCGTCCGATGGTTAAAATGCCAGGCAAAGGGTACCAGTCCAGTCATATAATCCATGGCCCATTCGCTGGTCACATCGATTCCCTTTTCTGCCCAATAGTGTAGGGCCTTTTTCTGATAATCCGCTTCCATGATCATAGATTCTTGATGCCCTTTACTTTCCCTAGCTATCCAAGCATCAATATGAATGGTCCCAGCATTCTTGAGTTCAGGAAGTAAGTTGACCAAACTATCAATTCTTCTTTGGGTCCATCCAGCTTCCCACTCCCTTTTATAATTGATCTGATAAGCCTTTCTGTTATTGTAATTTCCGATAACCATCAAGTCTCCAGAAAGGCCTTTTGAAATCATATCATTTTCCACATAGGTATCCCAAAGCGGGCTATCGTCATATGCATCGGTCATATTGATATGCAAGCTCACCGTGGTGTGGTACTTTCTAGCCTCTCGCATCAACCACTGTAAACTTTCTCGGGCGGTCTGGTCTTCAGGCCTCTTCAGTGCCTCATTGACTTCAAAAAAGGCGGGGTATTTATCATCATGGCCATTGTACTGCCAGCCCACCAGGTAAATGATTTTAGGCACCTGCAAGGTCAAATTGTCCGCTTGTTTGATCCATTCAAGGGCCTTTTCAAAATCACAATATACCTTCGATCCTCCATGAGCATCCGGTTTGGCCATTAATAGCTTCATGACCACAGACTTGGAATAATTATGGTTCCAGATCGATTGTTGGGCTGAAAGCCTATGGAAAAACAGGCAAAAGAAAATAAATAAGATGCTTATTAATTTTAATTTACGCATTAGGTGTAATGGGGTATAGCTTACCTATGCTTTTGGAGATAACATAAAATGAATAACGAAGATATTCACTCCGTTATTCATTGTTATTATTGAAGGATTTGATTTATTCAAGAGTAGACTGTATTAACCATTCTCTGCTTGTTCCATCAGCAGCTGTAACAATATATCTTCTTTCTTGACTGAAATCACCTGGTTTTCCTAGTTCTGGTGCTCCTGCTACTGGCTTGATAGAGGCTGCCGGTGAAAGTTTCGCATAACCGATAATTGAAGCCAATGAGACTTTTTTCCTTTCACTTTCAGGAAAATTTGATGTGGCTTCAGGAATAGTTGCCGTTATCACAACCTGATTCAATTCTTGATTGATGATCAAAGAAGAATTTAAAGTAACTACAGAAAGTTTCTCAACACCATTATCATTTGTAGACACAAACCTGTGTTCAAAATCAAAATCGATGATTGATGCCTCGTCGTATTCGGGTAAATCCTCAAGTCCCCACTCAATACATGAGCTCAAAGTGACAATTAGGAATAGTAATAAATATATTGACTTTTTCATTTTTCTCCTATTTAGTTCCATCCTGGGTTTTGTTCAAGATTTTCATTAAGTCTAACCTCCTTGTTGGGAATTGGAAAAAATAAACGTTTTGGCATTTCAAAACTCATATTTACCGTAAAGGGGCTTTCAATTACATTTACAATTCCATCAAATTCCATATCCAAGCCATGTAACCTATAACCATTTAATTCTGGAATGCTGTTCGCATCTTCCGCTCTCGCCCACCTGATCAAAGACCAATATCTATCATCCTCTTGAACAAGCTCCACCCTTCTTTCAATTTTATAGAATTTCCAAAAATCTTCAGCGGAAGCCCCAAGCTCCAAAGGAGGAAGTCCACCATGAGTCTCTCTGGTTTTGTTCATGTATTCTACCGCTTTAGGTATATTTCCTATTCTACCATAAGCTTCTGCTTTATTTAGGTATACTTCTGCAAGGCGAAAGATCGGCTCCGCCCAATCTACGGGGTAATTCCAAAACATAAACTCATCTTCATACATCCATTTCCGAAAAGTATACCCTGATTTTGACATGCCCCAAGTACTTAATGGATTAGACGTCCAGTGGGCATTCCCCCCCCTTCTGAATGTAAAGAAAGACTTGGAATACTTTGCCGAATCCCTTACAACCGACTTTTCGAACCTGACATCTCTATTCTCCCACATATCCTTTGAAGGTTTGCCCTGAAAGTTGTTATAAGGCTTCATCACTGCTTGACCATTTTCTATTATCAAATAAGAATCCACCAATTCTTGTGATGGCCATCTCAAAGGCCAGCCCTGAAATTCATCATTGGGATCATACTGAGGGACAGCATCTGCGTGTAGTTTCGGACCATTCGCCATATTTGGAAGGCTTCTAAACATTCTTGTATCAATAAAATTGTTGTATTCTTTAGTGGTGTAATACACCATGATTACCTCATTGGAATTGATAGAAGATTGATAATTATTAAAGAGACTCTTATAATCTGGCTCTAATGAAAATTCCCCGCTGTTTTCTATTGCGTCTGCAGCACTGATTACTTTATCATAATCACCAATTTGTAAAGCGACCATGGTGATAAAGGCATATGCTGCAGCCTTGGTCAATCGTCCTTTCTCCGCAGTATCTGGCAGGCCAGAGATAGATGATTCAGCATCATTTAAAATATGGTCGTATGTTTCCCGCTCTGTTGACCTAGGCAGTTTTAGTTCATCCTCAGGCGTCAAAACATTATTTACAAGAATTATCCCCCCAAATCTACGAGCCATCCAAAAATTAATCATTGCCCTTAACATCTTTGACTCAGCAACTAACCGAACTTTAAATTCATCTGGAATTTTTTCTGAAGCAGTAATTCTTTCTATGGCAAGATTACATTTTCGAATTTTCCCAAATTGGTTCCATCCATAATCAGCGGTATTTTCAATTGCCCCAGCTTGGGTCCACCTTGCACCGTTATCATCATTGCAAATGATATTATCAGTCCAGTCATCAGTATATTGTGTAGTATACAACCCTCTTACGACATCAGCATAGATATCTATTACAAAACCTTCTGCTAAAGCGGGATCATTCCATACAATTAATTCTGAAAATTTGTCCAGGGGCGCTTTGTCGAGGATCTCATCGTTACATGAGCTCAGTGCCAAAGCTGAAATTATCGATATTATTATTAATAATTTTTTCATGTTAAGATTATTGATTTTTTAAAATGACACCCTTAGACCCACATTGAAGGTTCTTTGGACTGGATAGCCATAATTATCACTGCTACTGGTTTCTGGATCGATATAATAATCGTTCATTGGGGAAATGGTAAATAAATTGGTTGCACTCAGTAAAAGTGTACAGTTATCTACACCATCAAAATTGCTGAAAAGCACTTTTTTCATATCATAGGTCAGGCTTATGCTTTTCATTCTCAAATACCAGGCATTTTTTAACCAGAAAGAGGATGTAACTACATTATTTCCGCCATTAACCTGATTAAAAGATGAAATTCTTGGAAACAATGCATTGGGATTTTCAGGTGTCCAGTTGTCTGCCTGAATTTGATAGAGTTTATGATTGATTTCATTTTGCCACATTCCTCCCAGGTAAATATGTCTATTTCCTGCTCCTTGCATCAGAACATTAATTCCTAGAGCTCTGTATTGTCCTCCTAGATTAATGCCGTAAATAACATGTGGAAAATCAGCCTTTCCAATACGCACCTGATCATCTGCGTCAATTCTCCCATCTCCATTATAATCCTTATATTTAAGGTCACCGGACATGGTTTCTGTTGAACCTAATCTCCTTGGTGAGTTAATGATCTCCTCCATTGAGCCATAATAACCTTGATCCAAATACCCAATGGTGTAATAGTCCTTTTGATGCGTTAATCTACGCTCAGGATTCTTTAAAGAAGTGGAGTCCTCATCAAATTTTCTTTCCCACAACTGATCATAATATGAAACATTTCCTCCCATATTCATTTTCCACTGCCCAATCTGAAAACGATAGTTCAAACTTCCCTCTACACCACCTCTTCTTTGTGCCGAATTTGTATTGATCTGGGGAAGATTTTTCCCTAAAGGTGTTGTATATCTGTCGGAGGGGCTTGCTAAAAAACCTGATGTTCTATAATAAAACCAGTCAAACGTGCCTTCCAGTTTACTTTCAAAAAAACCGAAATCAACTGCAAAATTCATTGACTCCCGGTCAAACCAACTTAAGTTATCACTAACCAAATTTCCCTCTTGAAAACCTGCTCGCCAGACACCTCCTGTATAATACCTATTGGGAGAAAGATTGTAGACAGGAATATAGGCGAACCTGGCAACATCACCTGTACTCCCCAAAAGCCCCCAAGATCCTCTTACTTTCAGAGTGGAAACTTTTAATTGGCTCATTACAGGTAATAAAAATTCTTCTCTATCCATATTCCATCCTAATGATAAAGAAGGAAATAGTCCAAAACGCTTGGTTGAAGGGAAATTATCGTTTCCATCATACCTAAAGTTCCCTTCAAAGACGTACTTCTCTTTAAAATCATATTTTAAACGGGCGATATATCCCAGCCTAGCTCCCTCTGAGGCATTACCGCCATTGTCCTTCCCTTCTGATGATCCAGCAAATAGTTGGTCCACTGATGGAGATATGTAATCCCTTCTGTAAGCATTAAACCCGTCCCATCTCCATTCACTATTGGACACTACCCCCATAAGTTCCACGGTATGTTGCTCATTGAAGGTTTTCAGGTAGTTGATATGACCTTCAACATCATATTGATAGGACCGGCCCGTTGACTGTGACAAACTTGGATTTCCCATATTATTCAACTGGTTATCCCAGGAATAAGTTGGTGCTGAATTGCGTTGGTTGGCATACCAATTTTTTCCAAAATCAAATTCCATTCTATAATTCCCAACTGCTTTTAAACTCAATCCATCAACATGGGGAACTTTCCAATTGGCCACTAACCTTGTATTGACCCTATTGTTTTCATTTCTTATATAGCCGGCTCTGCTATCTGCTTCCGCTAATGGGTTTTCCAATCCATAATAATTTCCATTGGGATTATAAAAAGGGTTACCACTTCCCCAGTTTCTTACATGACTCCAAATGGTCCAAGTTCCAGCCGGAGGACCTGTGGTAACATTTCTTTGAAGGGACACATTTCCGTCCAAAGTCAAACCTATTTTTTTGAAGTGTTGGGATATATTAGATCTAAGTGAAAATCGATCCAATCCATGTGAACTGGTAGAGTAGATCCCATTTTGCTTTAAATAATCCAAAGACATAAAAATTCTGGTGTCCTTAACTGAACCATTTAAGCCGATATTATGTCTTTGTTGTCCAGAGAAGTCATTAACAGCTAGATCAAAGGGATTTAAGTTAGGGTATTTTACTGGATCCCAATTATTTCTGAGGGTATCCAACAATTCATTTCCTATTACTTGAGGTAATCCATCATTATGCGCTGCGCTATTTTTAAGTAACGCTTTATCATATGGAGACAAATATTTAGGAATCAAAGTAGGTTGCTGAAAGGAAAAATCCCCACTATATGAAATGCTTATTTTACCTTCTTTACCTTTTTTTGTAGTAACCAGCACAACGCCGTTTGCAGAATTGAAACCATATACAGCAGCAGCGGCAGCATCCTTTAACAAGGAAACTTCATCAATATCATTGGGTGGTATAAGTGCAAACTCATTTTTTGATGCTATTATCCCATCGATTACATAAATTGGTTCTCCACCACCCCTGATGGAAATACTGGGTACTGAACCATATTCTCCGCCAGACTCCCGTGCAAACAATCCTGGGGCCCGCCCTGCTAATCCCTGAACCACTGAGGCAAAAGGTGCTTCACCAATTTCTTTGGTTCCTATCGTAGATATGGAACTCACCATTTTACTTTTAGTGGTGGTACCATAGCCTACAACGACTACCTCTTCCAAATTTCCTAAATCTTGTTCCAAAACAACATCTACAACGGACTGATTTTGGACAATTTGCTCGTGGATTTTATAGCCGACAAAGCTAAAAACCAGTACATCTCCATCGGTAGCATTAATGAGGTAATTACCATCAATATCAGTGACTGTACCGGTCTGGGAGCCTTTAATCTTTACAGTTACACCGGGGAGCGGCTCGCCATCTTCACTGGAAACCACTTTACCCGTAATTTCTTTCAGATCTACATTATGTATAATTTCCTCAATTTTACTATCCGCGTCCGATAACACTACGCTAACATGAATATTGTCATTTATGCGTGTAAATTTTAAGTTGGTTTGTGCAGAAATTCCTCCCAAAATAGTGGCGAGTGATTGGTTTTTCATCTCCATGTTCACCCTAACCTGATCAGGCTTTAAGTAGCTGTCGTTAAAAGTAAACCTAAGATGGGTTTTCTCCTCCAACTCTTTCAGTACCATGTCCAGAGTTGTATGGTTCGCAGAAAGCGAAGTCTTTATTTGGTGGATACTTTTCCGTTGAGCGTTACTTGTATTGGCCATCAGAACAGCTGTAAAAAACAGCTGGATAATAAAGCCAAAGACAAAATATTTGGATAGCATAATGATTTGCCTAAGTATTTTTTTTTCCATACTTTGAAATGATTTTGAGTGATACATTACTTAAAGTTAGCCTTTGTAAGATTTGGCGATCCACTCAAAGGCTTGTGGGCAGTGCAGATACCTTCTCTGTACTGCCTCTCTTTTTAGCTACTGTTGTAGATAGTGTGTTTCATATTATTTTGGGTTTTTAATTATTACTATATCACCTTTAATTTCAAAGGAAAAATCCGAAGTGATGCTTATGCCTTCCATGACCCTTTCAATAGGCTCGTGATAATAACTCCCGGTATACGCCCAATTCTTGGGTAAATTTTCACCCCCTAGTATCTTCATACCATACCATTTCTCGATCTTATCCTCAACTTCCTTCCAACAGTCCTTTTTAAAGACCAAATATTTATCTTTCCAGCCAATAGTTTCCATTGGGTCAAAGCTACTCTTGCTAAACCTTCCCTTTTCTTCAATGGTCAGCATTTCATTTGGTGCTATCATGATCTTATTTCCCAAATCATCCTCCACTGACACTTTTCCTGAAACCAAAGCAATTTCAAGCTTTTCGTTTTGTTTAACATTAAATGAAGTCCCCAGGACCTTGATCTTAACACCGTGGGAATGGATGATAAATGGTTTTTTACTGTTTTCCGCAACATCAAAAAAGGCTTCCCCTTGAAGCTCCACCACTCTGGTGCTGTCTTTAAAAGATTTGGGAAAAGTAAGGGAACTTACAGCATTTAAATGTACTGTGGTCCCATCTGAGAGTGAAATAATGGACTTTCTCCCAGAGGGATTGGATTTTGTTACCAATTCCAGCTCTATAACCTCTTCCTTGCTTTGATCTTGAATGATATTATAGGAAAGCAGAATGCACATTCCAACCAAAATCACCGCTGCAACATTTTTTACCAGCCCCCAATAGCTTCTCCTATCTTTGCAAATATCTTCCGAGGATTCATTCATGATATCCTCATACATTTCAGTATACACCATATTGGAGATTTCCACTTCTCTCTTATACTCTATGGATTGGATGATATCATATGCTTTAAGCACCATATCCATTTTGTGGGGGTGGTTTTCCAACCATTTTCTCCAAAAATGTTCAGTGTCTTCATCGGGTGACTTTACCCACTTGACGAAAAATTCGTCTGTCAAAAAATCCTCAATATTGTAATTTACATATTTCATAATTCCTTCAGCACCAGTTATTCCCAATGTCCTTGGTTCACTTTTTATTAAAGATTAATTTTCTCCTTTAAACTGGCTATAGCCCTATATATCAATTTCCTAGCAGATCTTACATCCTTAAAATCCATCAACTCACACAGTTCTTTATATGAAAGTTCCTCCCGGTAAAAAAGCAACAATGCCCGTCGCTGTCTGGAGGGAAGCTGATTGATGGCTTCTTCTAAGAGTTTTTTACGTTCTTGATTAACTTCCTCATTGATCAACTTGGTCTCATGGGAAACTTCTACTTGAAAATCTAATTCATGATACTCTACTGATTTAAAAAGTACTTTATTCTTCTCCTTAATCATTCTCACCAAATCTCTATATAGCGTCTTAAATAGATAGCTTTTTATACTATAGACATTCCC